>JAGQSE010000083.1:12590-13391 GCA_020439725.1 Acidobacteriota bacterium | reverse complement strand
GGCCGTGGCGAGGGCGGACTCGGCGTCGCGAAAGATCTCGAGGGCCTCGTCGCCCTGGCCCAGCGAGGCCTTGACCCGGCCGATCAGCCACAGGATCCGGCCCTGGAGCAACGGCCGGTCGCCGAGATCGGTGTCCGCCTGGTTCCGGGCCTGATCCATGACGTCGAGGACCCGGACGTCGGGACCCTTCTTCACGATGTCCGGGGCGAGGAGAAGGTCGCTCAGGAAGCTGGTGGTCGACTCGGCGTCGACACGCGCCGCCTCCGCCTCGCGCGCCGACCGCTGGGCGAGGACCCAGCCGGTGGTGGTCGCCGCGAGGGCGAGGAGCAGACTCGCCAGCACGGTGGCGAGCGACAGCCGGCGGCGCCGGCGGCGCGGCAGGTCCTCGACGGCGCGGAGCGCGGCCAGCGTCTCGCCGGCGGTCGGCCGCTCGCCGGGGGACCGGTCGAGCATCGCGTCGAGCAGCCGGCGCAGCGGGCGAGGGAGACGGTCGCCTCCCCGCCAGCGCGCCGACGGCGCGGCATCGTGACGGCCGAGGAGCTCTTCGAGCGTCTCCGCCGCGACCGGGTAGCGGCCGGTGAACAGCCGGAAGAACAGCACGCCGGTGCCGTAGACGTCGCCTTCGAAGCTCGCCGGCCGCCCCGCCAAGACCTCCGGAGCCATCGACAGCGGAGAGCCAGCGGTCACCGCGGGATCGCCGTCCCGGAGCAGGTCGATGCCGGCGCCGAAGTCCATGAGCACCGCGCGGCCGGAAGGCTCGACCATGACGTTGGACGCCTTGACGTCACCGTGGACGATGCC
>JAGQSE010000083.1:2088-12504 GCA_020439725.1 Acidobacteriota bacterium | reverse complement strand
TCCTGCCGCAGCAGCTCTTCGAGGGTCTGCCCGCGCAGCAGATCCGCCCACAGGCCCGCGCGACCGTCGTGGACGTCGGCACCGTGGATCGCCAGGACGTGCGGATGGCGCACCCGGGCGAGACGCCGGGCCTCGGAGAGGAAGGCTTCCTCGGCGTCCCCGGCACCGGCGGCGCGGAGCTTGAGCGCGACCTCGCGGCGCAGGACCGGGTCGTAGGCGCGGAAGACCTCGCCAAAGCTGCCGGCGCCGAGGAACTCACGGACCTCGAGGTGACCCCACCGCCAAGGCGCCGCGGCCTGCGAGGCGGGGTCGGGGACCGTGTCCTGGGCGGCGCGAAACCGGTGCTGCAGCTCGGCGAGACGTCGCAGCCCGGCGACCACCGCGGCCTCGTCGCCGGTGCTCGGGAGCTCGTCCCGGCGGCTTTCCCAATCGATGTCGTCGCCCTCGGCGACCTTGCTCGCCAGATCGAGCAGCGGGCCGGCCAGGTCGCGGAGGGGATCGTCGGGCGAGCTCACGACAGCACCCGGGCCAGCTCGACGAGCGAGCGTGAGACAGACATCCGCGCGGCGTCCGCCGACGGCATCTCCATCTCCTCGGCGATCTCGGGGAAAGTCATCCCGAACTCGACGCGCAGGATCACCGCCTGCCGCTGCCGTTCGGGCAGGCTCGCCAGGCCCCGGTCATAGAGGTCGAGCTCGGTGGCGAAGTCCCGCTCTTCCTGGGCCAGGGGCGCTCCCGCACCGTCGGTCTCGACGAGGGGCTGGGTCGCCGGTCGCCGGCGGTTCCGGCGGAGCTCGTTGCGCAGCGTGTTGAGCAGCGCTTGGCGTAGATACGCGAGAAATGCGCCGGGGCGCTCGGGCTCGAAGGTGTCGAGGGTCCCCAGCGCGCGCATCAGGGTCACCTGGACCAGGTCGTCGGTCTCCGACAGGTCGCGACCGTAGGCCGGCAGACGGCCGTGGGCCCAGCGCCGGAGAAGCGGCAGGCAGCGCTCCACCAGCTGCTCGCGCGCCGCCGATTCCCCGCGATGGACGCGGCGGATCAAGGTCGCGGTCGAGGCGAGACCGGGTTCGTTCATGAGTATGCAGAGTATGCCACGTCTCGATAGCTCCTTCGGCGGCTCGCCGACAGCTCGATGCGCGGTGTTCGCTTTCGCTCCGCGGCGGTGTTGCTACCGGTGGAGGGGCGTCGTTTGCGCGCCCGCTCGGTTGCTCGCTCTGACGCCTCCTCTGCCGCCTACTTTGACGCCCGATCTGCCGCTGCTCGCGAAAGGACCACCCGCCATGAAGCTCATCGAACATCGCTTGCCGACGTCTTGCCGGATCCTCGCCGCCGTGCTCGTCTCGTTGGTCGTCGCCGGCACCGCCGGCTCTGCTGGGGCCGAGGACGCTCCCGCAGCCGCCTCCGACCGTGGCATCTTCCAGCCCGTCGGGCTCTACCACACCGATCGTCTCGACGACGTGATCACCGCCGACGACTGTCTCGACTCGGTCCCCAATGATTGCTCGCTCCGCGGCGCGCTGCTGCGGGCGAACCAGGACGGCGTCGGATCGACGGTGGTGCTGATGTCGGGGACCTATGAGCTGACCGTCGACGGCGCCAACGAGGACTTCGGGACCACCGGGGACCTGGACCTCGTCGAATCCCAGAGCCTCCACTTGACCGCCCCGCCGGATGCGCGACCGGTGATCGAGCAGCTCACGGTGGACCGGATCTTCCACGTCCATCCCTCCGCCGGCGCCGTCACCTTCCAGGGACCGATGACGCTGCGTGGTGGCACCGCGGTGGACGCCGGCGGTTTTGACACCGGAGGCTCGATCAACTTCTTCCGGGGCGCCTCGCTCGTCCTGCGCCAGGTCGACCTGGTGGGCGGCTCGGCGGAGGATGCGGGAGGTTGTCTCAGCTGGTCGGCACCGACCTCGCCGGGCAGCCTCGAGCTCACCGACGTCACCTTCAGCCGCTGCCATACCGACGACGACGGCGGCGGATTCCTGATCCAGTCGGCGGACTCGTCGGTGGTTTTCGACCGGGTGACGGTGCGCGACAACGTCGCTGGCCAGGAGGGTGGCGGCGGCACGCTCTTCCCCGGTTCGGCCACGGTCGTCATCCAGCGCTCCTCCTTCGAGAACAACGAGGCCGGCGCTGCCGCTCTCGATCTGTCTCTCGGGGGTGGCCTGCTCATCGGAAGCGGCTCGATCTCGATCCACGAATCGACCTTCGCCTACAACAAGGTGGGGCAGTCCGGGAACCCCTCGGCCTGGGGCGGCGGGATCTTCGCCCAGAACGCCCTGGTGCTGCTGCGCAACTCGACCCTCAGCCAGAACCAGGCCGTCGCGGACTCGCTGGCCCTCGGAGCGGACCTCATGGCGCAGAATTCGGTTCTGGCCTTCGAGTTCGTGACCTTGAAGGCCCACGAGCCCGCCACGGTGGCCTCGGTCAGCCTGGGCTCGAGCTCGGATCTCGACATCTTCGCGTCGATCATCCAGGGCTCCTGCGCCAACCCGGGGACCTTCACCTCCCAAGGCTTCAACGTCGAGCGGCCCATCGGCGGCGCGACCTCGACGGGGTGCAACCTGACGCACCCGGGGGACGTGCTGACCAACCAGGACCTGCTCCAGACCCTGGCCGGTCGCGGTGGCCCCACCAAGACCCACGCGCTGCTTCCCGCCGGCGAGGCCGCGGCCTTTCTCGTTTCATCGACCGCTTGCGCCGACACCGACCAGCGCGGCGCGGCACGTCTCGGGCTCTTTTGCTACAGCGGTGCCTACGAGGCCAATGTCGAGGCGCCGGGCAACTGGATGTTCTGCGATGGCTTCGAGTCCGGCGACCTGACGGCGTGGTCGGCGGTGGGGCCGTGAGCTCGTACTCCCGGTCGCGGCGAGAGGGGCGCTCTGCGGGCGCGGGTCAGTTCCCGCGGATGCGCCCGATCCGTCCCTCCTCCTTGAGGAAGAGGATGTAGAGGCCTTCGAGGCCGGCGGACAGGCCGAGCAGCGCCACCAGCACCCACAGCTTGGCAGGGCTCTCGCCGGCCACGTGACCGATCAAGGCTACCAGCGCCGCGACACACAGGACGACACCGCCGAGCGCGATCCAGCGATTGCTCTTGGCCTCCTCGCGCAGACGGTAGTTGGCGAGGTTGACCAGCGCGAAGATGATCAGGAAGCTAGCGCTGGCCATCATCGAGATGCTCGACAGATCGGCCAGATTGGACAGGGCGAGGGCAGCTCCCGCGGTGACCAAGAGTCCCACGGGCTGATTCCAGACCTTCTGCTCGAAGTGCTTGGGCAGCTCGCCCTCGGTGGCGATCGAATAGCTCAGCCGGGCGGAACCGTAGAGCGTCGAGTTGATCGCCGAGAAGGTCGCCAGGACGGCGGTGATGGCGACCAGCGTGAAACCCACCTGGCCCAGCGACGGCTTGGCCGCCTGGGCGAGCGCGAAGTCCTCCGCCTGCGAAATGGCGTCGGGGGTCAACGAGCCCACCACCACCAGCGCGATCAGGACGTAAAGGACGATGACGAAGAGCACCGTGACGAAGTAGGCCCTGGGCAGGGTCTTGGCGGCGTCCTTGACCGACGCCGCGGTGTTGGCGATGAGCTCGAACCCCTCGTAGGCGACGAAGATGATCATTCCGGCGCCGACGACGGACAACAGCGACGGCCAGCCGCCCGGATCGAGGCGCTGGCGGTCGATGCCGCCGAACCCCACCGCGACGACCAGCACCAGGATGGCGATCTTGAGGCCGACGACATAGGTCTCGATGCGGCTCACCGCCTCGGCGCTCAGCAGGTTCAGGGCGGTGGGGATGAGGATCCCGAGGGAGATCAGCAGGTGGCTCGTCAGGCTCGTCTGCCAGTCCTTGGGCAGGAACGTGGCGGCGTAGTTGCCAAAGGCGACCGCGTAGAGCGACAGCGTGACCATGTAGCCCAGCCACAGGAGCATGTTGCTCGAGCCCGTGAACCAGTCGATGCGGAATGCCTTGTCGATGAAGATGATCGTGCCGCCGTTGTCGGGGTAGGCGACGGAAAGCCGGGCGTAGGAATAGGCGGTGAGCAGCGCCACCAGGCCGCCGACCACGAAGGCCACCGGCGTTGCCCCTCCTGCCAGCACCGCCGCCAGGCCCAGCACCGCGAAAATCCCCCCGCCGACCATCCCGCCCACGCCGATGGCGACAGCTCCGAGGAATCCGATCTGATCGTTCGATGTCTTCTGGCTGGCCACGATGGGTCCCTCCCGATCCGCAGGGTGTCTCGTGCGGCGGCGAGATGTCTTGGTCTCCGAGGATGATAGGCACGGTGCCGCCACCATTCAAGGCCAGCCGGGCGGCCCGGTGACGAGGCGCCTGCTGAGGTGTCAGGGCCGGCGGGCCGACGGGGATCTGCTGACGGGCGGCGCCGAATCGCAGTACCCTCATGAGCAGCGGCCTGGATCTCGCTTCGAGCACGGAGATGATGAGCGGCGACCTCAAGCCACCACCACGCTACGCCTTCGGCCGGTTCCGCTTCGAAACCCGGCCCTTTCGGCTCGAGGCGGGCGGCGAGAGCGTCGAGCTGACACCGCAGCAGGCACAGCTGCTCGAACTGCTCCTCGAGCACGCCGGCGAGATCGTTCCGCGAGAGACGATCCGCGCCCGGCTGTGGCCCGCCGACGTCCACGTGGACTTCGACCGGGGCATCAACTTCTGCATCGCGCGCCTGCGTGCCGCCCTCGGTGACCGCACGGTGCGGCCGCTCTACATCGAGACCGTGCCCCGCCGTGGCTATCGCTTTGTCGCGGCGCTGGACTCCGAGGGGGGGGCCACCGGGGCAGACCCGAGGGATCTCGAGGCATCGGAACCACTCGACGGCCCGCGATCCGAGGCCACGGCTCCCGTCGCCGCGTCGCCGGTGGCCCGGGCCGAGACTCGGGGCCGGGTGCCGGTGACCGCCTGGCTGGTCGTCGTCCTGGCGGTGGCGGCGGTGATCGTGACGTGGTGGCTCGCGACGCGCGGAGGCAAGCCGCGAGCGCCGGACCTGCCCGCGGTCCCACCGGCCCGGCTGCCGGCGGTGGCTGCCACTCGACACCTCGGTCCCTGCGATCCCGCGGTGTCCGTCGACGATCTCGACGAGGGCGCCCGGGCGGCCCTCGACGCCGCGTGCTGGCAGGAGCAGAACCTCGGCGACAACTCGACGGCGGAGGCCATTGCGGCCTTCGAGGTGGTCATCGCCCATCACCCGGACTACCTGCCGGTGGTGTCACGCCTGGCGGAGCTTTACGAGCAGCAACGGGACTACGCGCGCGCCGTGCCCATGGCCAGGCGGGCCCTCGAGAGCGATCCGGAGAATCCCGCGGCCCTCTTCGTCCTGGCCGACGCGGCGTTTCGCTGGAGCTTCGATTGGCCAGAAGCGGAGCGTCTCTTCGAACGCGGGTTGGCCGCGGCGCCGCGGGATCTCAGCTTGCGGATCGGCTACGCCAACCTGCTGTCCGCCACCGGCCGCCACGACGAGGCCGTGGCCAGGGCTCGGGCGACGGCGGCGGAGGCTCCTCACTCGCTCAACGCGAGGTACGAGCTTGCCGAGGAGCTCTATCTGGCCCAGCGATACGAGGAGGCGATCTCGGAGGCCCAGGCGCTCATCGAGATCGAGCCCGAGGCCATCAGCGCGGCGTTGACGATCGCGTTCAGCCACCTTGCTCTCGGGGATCCGCAGGCGGCTCTATCCGCCGCTGACCGCGGCCTCGCGGCCCGGGGTTGGCCGGCGGCCAGCGCCACGAGCCTCCGGAGCCTGTGGCGGAACCTGCTCGAGAACGATCGCTTCCCGGAGGTCCTCGACCCCGAACAGCTGTCGGAGCGAGCCTTCCTGGTCCTCGGTGCCGGACGGCCGGAAGAGGCCCGCCAGCTGATGACCCGGGCCTGCCGAGAACGATCGGGTTGGAGCTTGCCCTACTACGACGTCGACCCTCGCTTTGCACCGTTCCGGGAGACCCCGGGTCTCGAATCCCTCGCTCGCTGTCTCGTGGGCGAGCACGACTTGGGGCCCTGGAGCTCGCCTCCACCGCCGACCCGGTGACAGGGCTCTGAGCCCCACCGGCCTTGGCGGCCGGCAGGACTCGGATCCGTTCAGCTCAGGGAGTGCATGCCGTCACGGTGGCGGTGGTCCGGACATTGCCGCTCACCACCGTCGATCCCTGGCCGCTCAGGAATTGCAACCAGCGGCTCGGATCGCAGTTGGTGACGTCGTTGTCCTTGACCTCGTCCGGGTTCTCGTCGAGGACGATGCCGCGTTGGGTGGTCCCGAGACAGACCAGCGTGTTGCCGTTGACGCTGCCGCCGTCGCCACGGGCCCGGATCACCGCGTCCGCCGCCGCCATGGTCCCTGCCGCCGCCGGCGGACCGAGCACGTTGTCGTCGATCACCGCGTCGTCGTCACCGGCCCAGATGGCGTTGCCGCGCATACACGAGAAGGTGTTGCCGGTGATCGTGGTAGCGGCACCCGCCGACCAGGCACCGCGATAGCCGAGGTCGTGGAAGTCGTTGCCGGTGATCGTGCCGCCGTCGGATTCGTCGTAGATCGCCGCACCGGTGCCGGCGGTGACGTTGATGTCGTCGAAGCTGTTGTTCGAGATGACCACGTCTTCGGCTCCGCTGTCTACGTGGATCACCGGCTGGCCGGTGCTGAAACGGCGGAAGACGTTGTCGTCGATGGTGACCGTGTCGGCTTCGGGGAAGACGTTGATCGAGCCCTCCTGGTCGAAGCTCGCCTCGTCGAAGTCCTCGAAGGTGTTGTCCTCGATCGTGATGTTGGTGGCCCGCACGCGCACCGCCCCGCGGAGGTTGCCGCTGAAGGTGCTGCCGGTGACCGTGACGTCGTCGGTCTCGCCGGTTCCCGACTGCCCCAGCTGGACGCCATTGCCATAGTTGTCGCGAAGGGTCGCGCCGCTGATCAGGATCTCACCGACCGATTCGCCGGACTCGTTCTCGACGTCGATGCCTGCTCCGGGCAGGAGCTCCAAGCTGCTGCCGGTTTCGGCGAAGGTTCCGCCCAGAACGTCGATGCGCTCCGCGGCACCGATCACGACGCCGTTGATCTGGTTTTCGAGGGCCGAACAAGCCGTGAGCGTGAGGTCCGTGGTGCTGTTGTTCTCACCGCCATGGGCCATAGTGAAACCCCGAATGCGGATCCCTGCCCGCGCCGAGCGGAGCGCCGTGACGTTGCTCAGCACCGAGGCCTCGACGACCTCGTCGTTCGCCGGGTTTTGCCGCGTCGAGCCACGGATCAGCAGCAGGTCCTTCCAGCAGGTGTCGTCGGTCGAGCTCGGTGGGCAGACCACCTCCCGGTTGCCGTCGAGCGTCAGGTTGCGGATCGTGTAGCCGTGGCTGCGGAAGATGGTCAAGCCCTGGGTCGACCCGGCGGTCAGCAGCAGCGTCGCCCCGTTGCCCTCGAGCACGAAGCCGATGCCGTCGTCGATGGACAGGGTCTGGTCGAAGAGGCAGGTCTGCCCGGCCGGGAACTCGAGGATGTCTCCACCCTTGACCGTGTCGAGGGCGTCCTGGATGTCCTCCCAATCGTTGGTCGTGCCGTCGCACTGGGCGCCGAAGTCTGTGAGGTAGTAGGTGGTCTGAGCGCTGGCGCCACCGGCCGCGAGCAGCCACATCGCCACGCAGATCGCGCCGATCGTCCTTCGTCCGTGGTCTCGTCTCGCCATGATCGGTCTCCTTCCCGCGCCCGGTCCGTCCCGACGAGCCAGGCGCCGTCGTCTTGCCCCGGACGGGATGTCCGGTCCCTCCAGCGTCGGCCGCGGCGGCGGTGGCGAACAAGACGGAGCGGGTTGGAAGATGTGAGAAACGGCGAGTGGATCTCAGCCAGGGCCTCGGTTCCTATTCCAGGATGGAGCATGGGGCGGGATGTTCTCCCGGGCGAGCCCGCTCAGCGCCCGAAGGCCCCCGGGAGGTTGGTCAGAGCGTGGACGAGGAACCCGGCTACAGGCGCCGGCCCTCCATCCTCTGCGACTCAGATCCTGTTCCCCGAGGCCTTTCGTGCCCCGATGTCGTGTTTCCCTACGACTCGATTTCCCCAGGGACCCGATGGTTGATCCGGCCTCGACCTCCGCGTTCGATCAGAGCGCCGCGCGCTCGACCACCTGGAAGCCTTCGCGGTGGGCGGCGGCACAGAGTCGATCATCGAGGCAAACGAACGGTAAGGTAGATGGTCGCCCTTCGGCGGCCACCAGGGCTGCCGCCAGCTGCAGGGCATCGGCCGCTCGGAGGTCGTGCACCCGGAGGAAGCGGGTGGCGGAATCTCGAATCGTTTCCGTCGGATCGATGACGTTCCAGGCGCGCGCGAGACGGCCGAGCTGCCTGAAGACGTCATTGGCCTCCCTGGGCGTAAGGCGACCTTCTCGTTCGAGCCTCGCAGCGGCCGAAGCACACTCGACCTCGGCGCCCCACCACACCGCTACGGTCTGCTCGTCCCGGAACAACGACTCGAGTGCGTCACTGGTGTCCTCGGCGACCAGCAGGGGCACCAAAGCGGAGCTGTCCCAAAACCTCACCGCCCGCTCCGGCGCTCGTCGAGGAGGGTCTCCAGGATGCCCGGCCCGCGCGCTCGCGGTCTTGGTGTCTCGAATAGGTCGTCGGTCTTTGCAGTCGTCGCTCGACGGAGGGCGCCCTGGCGTTCCAGCCGGGCCTCGCGCCCTTCTGCGGCGGAGGTCTCCTCCGCCAGAACCGAGGTCAGCCGCGCGACCGGCCGTCCTCGGTCAAGGATCAGGATGGTCTCGCCCTGGCGCACTTGGTCGATGAGCGAGCTGAGCTGGTTCTTCGTATCGGTCAGAGAGGATGTTTTCATCTGGCTAGAATAGCCAATTCATCGAGGGGCAGCAAATCGCTCGGCAGTCGGCCATCCGGGAGGTGCAGCTGCAAAGCGGTGACCGTCAGGCCTCCGGCCTGTCCTTGACGGCGCCAGGCACGCGGGGGATCCGTTTCTGGCGCCTCCACCACTTGACCACCTCATGCAGGCGCTCGCCCGCAGACCCCTCCAGGCTTCTCCCGCCTCCAAGTTGACCTTGCGTCGGACGGGCCCCCACACTTCCCCGCTATCCGCCCACCCGCCCCCAGCGCTAGCATCCCCCCATGCTCAAGCGCCCCACGCTCTCGCCGTCTCCCGCGTCCCGCCTCGCCCCGGCCATTGCCCTCCGCAAGTGCCTGCGGGAGGGCTATGGGCTGGCGGAGCTCCGGCGGGATGCGCTGGCGGGGGTGGTGGTGGGGGTGGTGGCGTTGCCGTTGTCGATGGCGCTTGCGATCGCGGTGGGGGTGGCGCCGCAGCATGGGTTGTACACGGCCATCGTGGCGGGAGCGGTGATCGCGCTGCTGGGTGGGTCGCGGGTGCAGATCTCGGGGCCGACGGCGGCGTTCGTGGTGATCCTGGCGCCGATCGTGACGCAGTTCGGGTTGGGCGGGTTGCTGCTCGCCACGATGATGGCGGGGCTGATCCTGGTGCTGTTCGCGGTTGTCGGCCTGGGTCGGCTGATCGAGTTCGTACCGTACCCGGTGACGACGGGGTTCACCGCGGGGATCGGGGTGGTGATCGCGACGCTACAGCTCAAGGACTTCCTGGGGCTGCGGCCGGCGGAGATGCCCGAGAGCTATCTCGGCAAGGTGGCGGCGCTGGGCAGGGCCTTGCCGACGCTCCACTGGCCGGAGATGGCGGTAGGGGTGTTGACGCTGGTCTTGCTGCTCGTCTGGCCGAGGTTCCAGCGCTCGATCCCGGCGCCGCTGGTGGCGCTGGCGGTGGCGGCGGTGGCGGCGTGGGTGATCGAGCGCTGGCTCCCGGGCGTCGAGATCGCCACCATCGAGCGACGCTTCTCCTACGTCTGGGGCGGGATGAGCCACCCGGGGATCCCGCCGCTGCCACCGTTGCCGGGATGGCCGTGGGCGTTTCCCGGATCCGACGGGCAGCCCCTCGGGCTGTCCTTCGGGATCGTGCGCGCGCTGCTGCCCTCGGCCTTCGTCATCGCCGTCCTCGGGGCCATCGAGTCGCTGCTCTCGGCGGTGGTGGCGGACGGGATGATCCGGCGGCAGCACGATCCGGATGGCGAGCTCTTGGCGCAGGGGTTGGGCAACCTCGTCGCGCCCTTCTTCGGCGGCATCGCGGCGACCGGCGCCATCGCGCGCACCGCCACCAACGTGAGGCATGGCGGTCGCTCGCCGGTGGCGGCGGTGGTCCATTCGGGGTTCCTTCTCCTCGCCACCTTGGTCCTCGCGCCGTGGCTGGGCAAGCTGCCCATGGCGGCGCTGGCGGCGCTGCTCTTGGTGGTCGCGTGGAACATGGCCGAGGCGCGGCTGGTGGTGCGCACGGTGCTCACCGCTCCGCGGAGCGATGCCCTGGTCCTGCTCACCTGCCTCAGCCTCACCGTGCTCTTCGACATGGTCGTGGCGGTGGTGGTCGG
>JAGQSE010000083.1:1107-2016 GCA_020439725.1 Acidobacteriota bacterium | reverse complement strand
CATCGGCGTCTCGGGCATCAGCTGCCGCCGGGGGTCGTGGTCTACGAGATCGCCGGGCCGCTCTTCTTTGGCGCCGCGGCGCGTGCGATGCGTGTGCTCCACACGGTGGACCCGGACGTCCGCGCGGTGATCCTCGACCTGCGGTCGGTGCCGGCGCTCGATGCCACCGGGCTGGTGAGCCTCGAGGCGACGGTCGAGCGGCTGACGCAGGCGGGGGTGGTGGTCGTCCTGGGGGGACTCGGTCGCCAGCCGCTTCGAGCCCTCGTCCGTGCCGGCTGGCGGCGCCGCTGGCACACGGTGGTGCTACGGCGGTCCTTCGACCGGGCCGTGGTCGAGGCGAAGACGCGGGTCGGTGGGGCGGTGGGGGAAGGCGAGAACGCGACCGGGGCGGCTTGACAGGTCTTCGAGCCGCCCCGGTTTGAGGTCGAGCGGTGGCCTGCGTCACTCGTCGGTGATCAACGCGTCGATCTTGGCCTTGCGGCGCTCGACCCGGGGCTGTGCCCAGAAGTTGTTGAACTGCGCTGGCTCCCACGAGCCGTAGTTGGGGTTGGGAAGGGGCCACCAGCGTTCGCCGATCCACTCAAGATAGGGCGCCATGGCCTCGGCGCGGCCTTCGTTGGTGTTGGCGACCACCTCGACGAAGTCGCCGATCTGGTCGCCGACCTGCATCAGGACCCGGTGGGTGCGCCCGATGAGTCGCCGCCGGCACTGCTTGTCGGAGCCGAATTGCTCGCACCCGGGCAGGATCGTGCCGAGACCGAGGAAAACGGTGTCGTCAGCCACCGGGAAGCCCACGGCGCGGAGGTTGTCGAGAGTGGCGCTGTCGAGGTCCTGGGCGCGGTTCGAGACGTAGTAGACGGCGATGCCGCGCGCGGCGGCGGCCTGGGCGAATTCGGCGGCGCCGGGGAT
>JAGQSE010000083.1:0-1022 GCA_020439725.1 Acidobacteriota bacterium | reverse complement strand
AGGGCCGCCTCGTCGACGTCGAGGATCACCGCCGGCGCCAGGCCCTCGGCGGGAACGTCACGGTCGTCGGGCGTGAGGGCGTCCCAGCTGGGGTCCGCCAGCGCCTCGTCGAGCTTCTCGGCGGCGTTCTTGTACAGCGCCGCGATCACCAGGTCGTGCTCGATGGCGCGCTGGGTCCACAGCGTGGCGTTCAGGTTGTCGTCGGCCGGGACCTCGGCGGCTGCGGCGGCCGGCTCGGCGGCCGGCGGCGCTGGGGCTTGAGTCACCGGTGGCGGCGCGGCGACGGGCGGTGCCGGCGGTGCCGAGGCGCAGCCGAGGGCGACGAGCAGGACGAAGAGGGACGAGGCGAGACGGGTCTTCATCGGGGTACCTTTCTTCTCCCAGGCCGCTCAGCCGAAGCGACCGGCGACGTAATCCGCGGTCTGCTCGCGGGTCGGGTGGTTGAACAGGGTCTCGGTCGCCGCGACTTCCACCAGCTCACCGAGGTAGAGGAAGGCCGTCCGGTCGGCGATGCGGTGGGCTTGCTGGAGGTTGTGGGTCACGATGACGATCGTGTAGTCCTCGGCGAGCTCGCGGACGAGCTCCTCGATGGCGCCGCTCGAGATCGGGTCGAGGGCCGAGGTCGGCTCGTCGAGCAGCAGCACCTCGGGGCGGACCGCCACGGCGCGGGCGATGGACAGCCGCTGTTGCTGACCGCCGGAGAGTCGCTCGCCGCTTTCGCGCAGCTTATCGCGGACCTCGTCCCACAGCGCGGCGCGGCGAAGCGCCCACTCGACGCGCTCGTCGAGCTCCGCGGCGCCGGGCTTCTCGTACAGGCGGACACCGAAGGCGACGTTGTCGTAGATCGACATGGGAAACGGGGTCGGCGACTGGAAGACCATGCCGATACGGCGGCGCAGCAGGTTGAGGTCGAGGCGGGGATCGAGCAGGTCGGTGCCGTCCATGACGATGTGGCCCGACGCCCGCTGGCGCGGGTAGAGGTCGTACATCCGGTTGAGACAGCGCAGCAGCGTCGACTTGCC
>JAGQSE010000082.1:6232-10231 GCA_020439725.1 Acidobacteriota bacterium | reverse complement strand
CGAGCGTGATCGCCTCGGGGTAGGTGGTCCAGTAGGGCGCCGGCAGGATCACCTCGTCACCGGGCTCGCACAACGCCAGCGCCAGCTCGAAGAGGGCCATCTTGGCACCCACCGTCACCATGACGTGATCCGGAGACCACGGGCTGCCGTACCTGGAGCGGTAGGAGTCGGTGAGACCCCGGCGCAGGGCGAGGATCCCGGAGTTGGCGGTGTAGCGCGTGAAGCCGTCGCCCAACGCTTGCTGCGCGGCCGCCACCGCCTCCGGCGGGGAGTCGAAGTCCGGCTCCCCGACCGAAAGATCGATGACGTCGACGCCTGCGGCGGCGAGGTCCCGGGCTCGTCGCGCGACGCTCAGGGTGGCCGATTCCGCGATGCCTTCAACCCTCTTGGTGATGTGCATGGCGCCGGATGGTATCACCGCCCGGAGCCCCGCCGAACCCCCAGGACGCCGCAAGGAACGGATCTTGCTCAACCGCGCTGATATGCTTCGCCCTCTGACCGAGCTCCCACCGCACCTCCTCCCCGGGGGCCACCGGCGGCAGAGCCCTTGACCCTCGGGGTACCGACCATGGCTACCAACGACTCCGCCTCAGCTTCCCGTCCCGCCGCGCGTGGCCGCCGCCTCACCGGCTTCGCCCTCGCCGCTGCCGCCGCGGTGGCCCTCGCCGCCGGCCTGCTGGGCGCCGCCCGCACCTCGGCGCCGGTCGATCCCCGCGTCTCGACGGGCCTCGCCTGGCACAACGACCTGGCGTCCGCCCAGGCCGAGGCCCTGTCGGGGAACAAGAAGATCCTGGTCAACATCTACGCCAGCTGGTGCGGCTGGTGTCGCAAGCTCGATCAGACGGTGTTCTCGAGCGAGGAGTTCCACGACCTGAGCCAGCGTTTCGTGCTGCTCAAGCTCGACATCGACCGCGACCAGGACGGCCCCAAGATCCGGACGCGCTACCGCGCCTCGGGCGTTCCCATCACCCTGGTCCTCACCCCGGACCTCGACAAGGTGCTGACCATCAGCGGCTACCTGCCCCGCGACCGCTTCCTCGACCGCATCGGTCGCGCCGTCGAGGACTCCGACGGTACGCCCGTGGCGGCGGGCGAATCCGACGCGCCGCCGCCGATCTGCGGCGTCCGTACCGCCGCCCTCGGCCCGGAGGGACAGCCGTGGAGCTGAACCGCCCGCGCCTCGGGAGGCTCGCTGCGGGGATCCTGGCCGCGGCCCTCGCGCTGAGCGTCGCCGGACCGGCCGCGGCCCAGTTCCAGCGTGAAGAGAAGGCCAAGGTCGAGCTGCTCGCCGACCGTGCCTCCTATGCGCTGGGCAGCAGCGCGCGGGTGGCGGTGATGCTCGCCGTCGAGGACGGCTGGCACATCAACAGCGACCACCCCACCCTCGACTACCTGATCCCCACCCAAGCGACCCTGATCCTGCCCGAAGGCTGGCCCGAGGCGCGGCTGACCTACCCCCAGCCGGAGATGCTCAGCTTCAGCTTCGTCGACGAGCCCATCGCGGTCTTCGAGGGCCGGGTGGCGATCCTCGCCGACCTCGAGATCCCCGCCGACGCCTCCGGGGACGGCGGGCGCATCCGTGCCGAGGTGCGCTATCAGGCCTGCAACGACAGCCAATGCCTGCCCCCGGTGACCTCCGCCGCCGAGGTCATCCTGCCCTTCGGCGAGGACGGTCCCCCGATCAACCAGGCCGCCTTCGGGCCCGCGCCCCCTCCCGGGCTCGACCTGGTGCGGAGCACCCGCGAGGGGGAGACGGCGCCGGCCACAGCGGCTGCGCCCCCCGCCACCGCCGGAGCGGCGGGCTCGGCGCCCGGCGCCGGCTTCCTCGGGACCCTGCTCATCGCGGTGCTCGGCGGATTGATCTTGAACGTCATGCCCTGCGTCCTGCCGGTGCTCTCGCTCAAGGTCTTCGGCCTGGTCAAGAGTGCCCACGGCGGTCGCGGCGAGGTCGTCCGCGGCAGCCTGATGACCGCGCTGGGAATCCTCGTCTCCTTCTGGGCCCTGGCCGGCGCCGCGGTGCTGGCCAGGACCGCCGGCCAGGCGGTGGGCTGGGGGGTGCAGTTCCAGGAACCCGGCTTCGTCGCCTTTCTGGCGGTGGTGGTGGTGCTGTTCAGCCTCAACCTGTGGGGGGTGTTCGAGATCCCGCTGCCCGCGCGGCTGGCCAACCGGTTGACCGGTGGCGGTTCGGGGATGGCGGGCCATTTCGGTTCGGGTCTTTTCGCCACGCTGATGGCGACGCCGTGCTCTGCGCCCTTTCTCGGCACCGCGGTGAGCTTCGCCCTGGGCCGCTCGGCGCCGCAGATCTTCGCCGTCTTCACCGCCATCGGTGTCGGCATGGCCCTGCCCTTCCTGGCCCTCGCCGTGGCCCCGCAGGCCGCTGGGCTGCTGCCCAAGCCCGGCGCCTGGATGGACACGCTGCGCGGCCTCATGGGCTTCCTCTTGGCCGCCGCCGCCATCTGGCTCTTCTTCGTGCTGGCGGCGCAGGTGCCCTCGGAGCGCCTGGCGCTGATCCAGCTGGCGATGCTCGCGCTGGCACTCTTCGTCTGGCTCGGCGCCCGCGGCCGGGAAAGCGGGCACCACTGGGCGACCACCTCGGCGGCCCTCGCCTGCGCCGCGGTGGCGGTCTTCCTCGCCACCAGCGCCAGCACCGAGGCCGGCCCCATCGAGTGGCGCCCCTACGACGAGGCCGAGGCCGTGGCCCTCGCCGAGAGCGGTCACCCGGTGTTCGTCGACGTCACCGCCGAGTGGTGTCTGACCTGCAAGGCCAACGAGAAGCTGGTGCTGGCCCACGAATCGGTCACCGACGCCTTCACCGAGAACGGCGTGGTGGCGATGAAGGCCGACTGGACAAACTACGACGACGCCATCACCGCGCTCCTCGAGCGCTACGGCCGGTCGGGGATCCCCTTCTACATGCTTTACCGGCCCGGTGCCGAGCCCCACGTCTTTGGCGAGCTGCTGACCCGGGGCGCCGTGGTCGAGGCGGTGAGCACCGGAGCCGGCACCGCCGGGACGCACTGAGCGGCTGCCGGCGGTGACGATCCGCTAGGCGGTGGTGGTGGGCACCGAGGTAGTGGGCACCGAGGTGGTGCTCGCCGTGGCCAGCTCGGTCAAGGCCTGGTGCCCAGCGGGGGTGGCCACCACCAGCACCTGGTCGCCGGCGAGCATCGTCGTCTGGCCCCGCGGCACCAGGGTCTCCTGACCGCGGAGCACCGCCACCGCCGTCGCCCCTTCGACCTTCGAGAACGATTCCTCCACCGTCGAGTCGTCGAGCTCCGAGCCCGGCGCCACGTGGATGCTGGCGAGCACGCCGGCGCCCTCCTGGATGGCGATGGGCTCGCCGAAGCGGAGCAGGCTGATGAGCCGCGGCAGCCGCAGGTCCGAGGCGTCCAAGGGCTCGTCGTCGAGCATCTCGAGGGCCCGACGGACCAGGACGCTGCGGTGCAGCGGCGAGTCCTCGCGGCTCTCGACCTGCGACTGGTAGAGCGTCGGGTAGCGGCTGCCGTGAGTGAGCGCCCGCTGCACCACGAAGGCGGTGATGTTGGCGAGCATGGCGGGGACGATGAGCCCGTACCCGCCGGTCATCTCGGCGACCATGATGAGGGTCGAGATCGGCGTCCGTGCGGCGCCCGAAAAGACCGCCGCCATGCCCACCACGACATAGGCGGCGAGCGGCAGGTCGAGGCCCGGCAGCAGGCGTTCAACCCCCATCCCCACCGCCGCGCCGAGCATCGCGCCGAGGGTCACGGTGGGAGCGAAGACTCCACCGGAGCCACCGGAACCGATGGTCACCGCCATCATCGGCCCCTTTAGGAAGAGCAGCAGCAGCACCGTCACGAGGGTCAGATCCCCCGCCATGGCCAGCTCGACCCAGCCATAGCCGGTACCCAGGACCGGTGGGAAGGCCACCGCCACCAGGCCGACGGCGAGGCCGCCCATGGCCGGTTTGAGGGTCATCGGTCCCGGCAGCCGGTGGAACAGGTCGCGGGTGCGGTAGAG
>JAGQSE010000082.1:0-6152 GCA_020439725.1 Acidobacteriota bacterium | reverse complement strand
GTCAACGCCGTGGGGATCTCGAAGAGATGCGACCACCCGGCGAAGACGCCGTAGACCGCGTACGAGGTGACCGCCGAGATGACGGTGTAGATCAGGGCCTCGGACTCGAACACCATGCCGGCGTAAAGGATCTCCACCGAGAAGATGGCCATCCCCAGGGGTGCGCGGAACATCGCCGCGAGACCCGCCGCCATGCTGGCGAGGAGCAGCAAGCGCTTCTGCTGCCCGCGCAGGCCGAGCAACCGGCCGAAGATGGTGCCCAGGCCCACCGCGATCTGCGCCGTCGGTCCTTCACGGCCGGCGACGCCACCGGAGCCGATGGTCAACGCCGAGGCCGCCGCCTTGATGAACGGAATCCGCGAGCGCACCTCACCGGCGCGCTGGTGATACGCGGCGATGGCGGCATCGGTACCGTGGCCCTCGGCCTCCGGCGCATAGGTGAAGACGAGCCAGCCGCTGACCAGCCCGCCCAGGGTGGTGACCAGGGGCAGCCACCAGCGATGGACACCGACGGGCATGTGGGCCGTGGGCTCGAGGACGCCGACGCCCGGGGGAACATAGCCGGCGACGCCACCGAGCAGGTGGTGCTCGACGAAGGCGACCAGCGCGTCGAAGCCAAGGGCGGCGAAAGCGCCGAGGAAACCGACGATGACCGAGTAGCCGATGAGGCGATAGGTGGGCCGAAACAGCGGTCGTAAAGCCATGGTCGACGACCCTATCGGCAGCCGCCGTCAGCCGCAACCCCCGACCGGAAGCCGTGGCGGAATCGCTCGCCGATACCGAGGCGAGAGGAACTTTCTACGGTAGGGCGCCCGGCGCTCGAATAAACTTCGGCGTTTCGAGCCAGCAGGAGATGAAGCTTCGAAGACCGTTTCGGCCGGGGAAGGGCCTGGACCGTCCCGCCGGTGCACCCGAGCCGGCCGCCGGCCTCAGCCGTCCCGCCGCCGCCGGGCGGTCTTGCGCCGGGCGTCGAGATCGGCCACGCGGCGCCGGAGACGCTCCTCGAAACCCTGGTCGGTGGGCTCGTAGAAACGCTCGCCGGCGAGGCTCGGCGGCAGGCAGTCGAGGCCGCCGACCCCGTCCTCGGTGTCGGGAGCGTAGACGTAGCCCTCACCATAGCCGATCTCCTTCATCAAGCGGGTCGGCGCGTTGCGGAGCGCCGGCGGAACCGGCTCGGCGGGACGCTCCGCCACGGCGCGCCGCGCCGCCTTGTGGGCGCGGTAGAGGGCGGTGCTCTTGGGCGCCAGGGCCAGGTAGACGGCGACCTGCGCCAGGGCCAGGTCCCCCTCCGGCGAGCCCAGCCGGTGGAAGGACTCCCAACCGGCGAGGGCCTGCTCGAGGGCCCGCGGATCCGCCAGGCCGACGTCCTCGCTGGCGAAGCGGATCATGCGCCGGGCGACGTAGGCCGGGTCCTCACCGGCTTCGAGCATGCGCGTCAGCCAGTAGACGGCGGCGTCGGGATCGCTCTCGCGGAGCGATTTGTGGAGCGCCGAGATGAGGTTGAAGTGCTCTTCGCCGGACTTGTCGTAGACCAGGACCTTGCGCTGCGAGACCCGCTCGACGGCCGCCGCGTCGAGGATGCCGCCACCGGCCGAGGCCCGGTCGACGACCACCAGCTCGAGCAGGTTGAGGGCCCGCCGGGCATCACCGGAGGCGAGCTGAGCGAGGCTGTCGAGGGCCTCCTCCGAGGCGTCCACCCCGGAGCCGCCGAGACCGCGCTCGGAGTCCTCGAGGGCCCGCCGCAGGAGCCGCTTCATGTCCTCGGTGCCGAGAGGCTCGAGGACCACGACACGGCAGCGCGACAGCAGCGCGGCGTTGAGCGAGAAGGACGGGTTCTCGGTGGTGGCTCCCACCAGGGTGACGTCGCCCCGCTCGACGTAGGGTAGGAAGGCATCCTGCTGCGCGCGGTTGAAGCGGTGGATCTCGTCGACGAAGAGCAGGGTTCGTCGCTTCTGCGCCCGGCGCAGTCGGAGCGCCTCCGCCATCACCGCCTTGACGTCCTTGATCCCCGAGGTGACGGCGCTGAAGGGCACGAAGAGCCGCTCGGTGGCGCCGGCGATGATCTGCGCCAATGTGGTCTTGCCGGTGCCCGGAGGGCCCCAAAAGATCAGCGAGGGGACCCGGTCCTCGACCACCGCGCGGCGCAGGAAGGCGCCCTCGCCGACCACCGCCTGCTGGCCGACGACCTCCTCAAGGGTGCGCGGACGCAGACGCTCGGCCAGCGGTCCGTCCGCCGGCACCTCGGGCTCCGGGCGCGGCGGCGGCAGCTGGTCGTCGAAGAGAGTGCGGGTCATGGACCCTTCGCATCAGCGGCCGAGGGCGACCCAGCTGACCTCGGCGTCGGTGTCGAAGACCTGGTCGAGAGGCCGGACCGCGGCGCCGCGGGCGAAGTCGAGACACAGGTCCTGGGGATCGAGGACGCCCGGCTCACCGGCGTCGTGGTAGAGCAGCACCACCCGGTCGAGGACCTGGATCAGGTCGCCGGCGGCCACTCCCCCGTCCCCCCAGGGCACCCCCGCGGACAGGCCGAGAGGACGCCACTCGAGCGCGTCGGCACTCGTACCGGCGGCGCGGACGACGGCGCCGAGAACGGCCACCCGGCTGAAGGCGAGCCGCCGTGTCATCAGCTCGAGAATGGGTTTGAGGAGCTCGGGATGCTCGGGCCCGGGCTCGATCTGGGTCAACCCGAAGATCTCCGAGGCCGGACCGAGATGCCCGGCCAGGTGTTCGGTAATCACCGGGAAGGTGTCCCAGCGAGGCTCGACCTGGTCGGCGCCCCAGGACTTGAAGCGCTCGTCGGGGAGCAGCGCCTCCTCGTCCTCGAAGATCTCGAAGCGCACGTGATAGCGCTGGGTGCCGAAGGCCTCGCCGACCCCGGCGCTGCGCAGCTCCTTGGCATCGCTCCCGGAGGGCTCGAGGGAGCCGGGGATCGACCACGCCTGGGGCCACTCGGGACGGTAGAGCTCCTCGAAGTGGAAGTGGTCGACGGCCTCGATCGAGTCGACGTCGAGATAGGGCGTGCCGCCCTCGACGCTGAACCACAAGATCCTGGGGCGGCGCTCCCGGTCCCAGCGCCGCAGCGCGGCGGCGGGAACGTCATGATCGGGGAAGCGCAATCCGGGCGCCT
Source organism: Acidobacteriota bacterium (assembly GCA_020439725.1). GTDB lineage: Bacteria > Acidobacteriota > Thermoanaerobaculia > Multivoradales > JAHZIX01 > JAGQSE01. Next base: position 3,025 of record JAGQSE010000082.1, on the reverse strand, counting down.
CGGTGTAGTAGACGCTCTGGCCGTCACGGTCTTGGGCTTCGAGCACCGCTTGCAGCGTGAACGGTGTACCGGCCTCGACCACCACCGGGCCGATGACGGCGACGTCGCTGCCTTCCGGCTGGATCGCCACCCAGGCGGCCACGGGTTTCGGCAGGAAGTGCTCCTGGACGCGCGGGTAGAGCAGCAACCCGGCCACCAACACCGCGGCCACCGCGACGACGGTGAGGTAGATCTTGCGTTCACCGCTCATCAGGCCTCCGGGCGAGCGCTCGCTAGGAGCGGGTCTGGGACACCTTGGTGGCGATGTCCCGGAAGTTCGAATTGATGCCGTAAACCTCGACGAAGGCCTTGTGGGCGGTCTCGTCGTCACCGGTCGAGCGGTAGACCTCGCCCAGGTCGTAGAGCAGCGCCAGGTTGTCGGCCTCGCTCAGCCCCGGCGCGTCGAGGCCCCGCTGGTACCACTTGACGGCGAGCTCGGGCAGGCCTTTCTCGAGGAAGCAGATGCCGAGCATCGAGCAGCACTGGACCAGGTAATGGGGTGCCTTGGCGGCCACCTGGAACTCGCCGATGGCCTCGTCGAGGAGACCCATCTCGCGATACGCGATGCCGAGGTCGAAGTGGGTGTCATAGGCCTCCGGCGAGAGCTGCTCGGCGACACCCTGTTTGAAGCCCTCGACGATCTCCTCGAGGCTCTGCTCGGACGGCTGCTCGGTGCCCACCGCATCGCTGACGCTGAGCTCCTCTTCGAGCTCGGCGCCGAGATCGAAGAAGCCTTCCTCCTCTTCGAAGAGCTCCGCGTCCTCGGCGCCCTCGGCCTCGCGCCGCGCCGAGACCTCGTCGAGCCAGCTGGTGCCGGTGTCGTCGAGGTCGAGGGGCTCGATGGGGGCTGCGGTGGGCGGCGGACCGACGGGCCCGCCGAGGGGCTTCATCCCCGCCAGCGCGTCCTCGATGTCGCTGTGGTCCTCGTCGAAGTCGTCCTCGGCGCTCGGGCGGACCCCGATCTGGACCTCGACGGGGCCCTCGCCGCCCGCCGTGGGGACCTCCAAGTCCTGGAAGCTCGCCACCTCGGGCTCGGCCGCCTCGGGCGGGGCGGCTTCGGCGTGGACCGGAGGCGTCTCGGGTTCGGGTCGAGGCTCGGCTGGTGGCTCGATGGGGGGCCGGGGCCGCTTCGAGCGCTGAGCCTGCTCGAGGAGCGCCTCGACCTCACGGTCCTTGCGGCTGAGTTTCGGCCGACTCTTGGGGGTCGAATCGAGCAACGATTCGAGTAGCTGGTCGATCCCGGAACCGCTCGCGGGGCGCCGCCGGGGAGCCGAGCGCGGCGTCGGCGCCCGATCCTCGGCCGCCGGCATCTCGGCCTCGGAAATCTCGACCTCGGAAATCTCTGGCTCGGGTGTTTCGAGATCGGGCGTCTCGAGCGCGGCGAGCTCGGCCTCCAGCGGCCCTGGCACCGGCGGCTCGGCCACCTCGGTGGCAGCGGCTTCGAGCTCGAGCGACTCGCCCTCGTCCTCGTCGAGATCGAAGTCGAGGGTGAAGGCGGAAGGGCTCGCGGTCTCGCTGACGGGCTCCGGAGCGACGCCGAGGGACTCCGCTTCGAGGTCGTCGAGATCGAGGGCGATCACCCCGTCGGCCGCCGACGGAGGCTCGCCGAGGTCTTCCGCCTCGAGATCGCTGAGGTCGAGGACGGCTTCGGCGGCCTCGCCGCCGGCCTCCTCGAGATCGATCCCCGACAGGTCGAGCTCCGCCTCGTCGAGGACCGAAACGGCTTCCGGCTCGTCGACCAAGCCCTCCCCCAGCTCGAGCCCCAGATCCGACACGAGCTCGGTGGCCGGCTCGTCCCAGGCCACGGTCTCGTCCCCCGTGGTGGCCCCGACGAGCTCCTGGACCAGCCGCCAATCCGCCGAGTCGGTGGCCCCCGGCAGGCTGCCCATGCGCGACGCGACCTCGCGGGCGGCTTCGACCTCGCCCTCTTCGACCTGGAGCTGGACCAGCAGGCGTAGGGCCGCGAGATGCTCGGGTTCCGCCGCCAGCACTTGCCGGACGCGTTCGAGGGCCTTCGAGCGCAGGCCGTACTTGGCCAGAACCTCGGCTTCCGAGAGGAAGTCATCGACCGATTGAGTCGGCTCGGGGGCGGCTTCCGGGACGGGTTCCGGCTGGGGCGGCGCCTCGAGATCGAGATCGAAGCTGAGGTCGAGATCGAGCTCGCCCTCGTCCGCTTCGGGACCACCCTCCGCGACCTCTTCGGCTTCGCCGGCGACCCCGAGGTCGCCAAGGTCGATCTCGAAGGTGTCGTTCTCGCGCTGCCCACCGTCGGCGTCGAAGCCCGTGCCGGCGAGCCCGGGTCCCTGGGCGAGCATGTCCGGCGGCGGCTGGACCAGGCTCTCGGACTCGGTCTCGTCCCAGGAGAGCATCAGGTCCTCGCCGTCGCCCTCGGCTCCGAGCACCGGCGCTTCCCCCACCGCCTCTTCGGCCTCGCGCAGGGCGCGCATCAGATCCTCGTCGTCGGCCAGGATCTCTTCGGGGAGGTCGAGGACCTGCTCCGGTGCCTGGACGGCGGATCCGAAGCTCGGCGGTGCCGCCGCCGGGGGCGGCGTCGCGACGGGCTCGGCGTCTTCCTCCTCGTCGGCACCGGTCTCGAGGAGGTCTTCGAAGCTCGCGTCGTGCTGCACCGCCGCGCGCAGGAAACGCCGCGCCGCCTTGGCCTGATCCGCCTGGCGCAACTGCGCCGCAGCGGCCTCGACGAAGTCCCGTTCCGGCGCCGTGACGTCGAGGGCGCGCTCGAGGACCTGCTCGGCCTGCTCCGGCTGGCCGTGGGCGAGCATGATCCCGGCGATGGCCTGGTACTGCTCGATGGCCTTGTCGAAGAGCTGCTGTTGCTGGAAGAGCTCGGCGAGCTTGGCGCGGTGCGAGGGATCCTCGGGCTCGAGCTCGACCATGTGCTGGTAGATCGATGCCGCGGAGGAGGCGTTGTCCTGTTTGAGGTAATAGTCCGCGAGCACCTGATACTGGGTGCGCGCCTCGTTGACCA
>JAGQSE010000081.1:567-4326 GCA_020439725.1 Acidobacteriota bacterium | reverse complement strand
CAGGATGTCGCGGTCGACGCCCAGAGCCTGGAGCTGATCGAGGAACAGCCTCGCGGTGGTCAGATGAGTCGCCTCTACCGGGTGCTGAACCCGGCTCCCGAGGCCTGGTGGCCGCGCAGCGTCGAGGTCGCACCGGGCCCCGTCGACGCGGTGCGTTGGGTCAGCTTCACCGCCGACGCGGTGTCGGACGTCGTCGCCTCGACGACCGTCGACCACCGCCCGGGAGGCGTCGTCCAGATGGTCGAGAACGCACCCGATCGCATCGTCTTCGACGTCGAGAGCCAGGGCGGGCTGGCCGTGGTGCGCCGGGCTTTCCAGCCCCTCTTCAAGGCCCGCGACGAGACCGGTGAGCGCCTGCGGACCACTGCGGTGAACCTCCTGCTGTTGGGTGTCGAGGTCCCCGACGGGCGGCATCGCGTGACGCTCGAAGTGAGCGAGTGGCCCGAGATCGGCGCCGGCCTGGTGGCCATCGGGGTCCTGCTGCTCTGCGCCTTCCTGGGGTGGCGGCGATGAAGCGGTTCCTCCTGACCTGGGTCGCTCCGGTCATGGTGCTGCTGCTGGTCGTCCTCTTCCCGGTGATCCGGGGCGAAAAGACCTTCTTCCTCCGCGATGTCTTCAACTCGCACCTGCCGATGAAGACGTCCGAAGCGGCATCCCTCCTCGACGGACGGCTGCCGTTGGTGGCCCCGGAGCTGGCGGGCGGGCAAGCGCTCATCGGCAATCCCAACTCGGTCCCCCTGTACCCAGACAACGCCCTGTACCTGGTCTTGCCGCTGATCCCGGCCTTCAACGTTCACTTCTGGCTCCATCTGCTCCTCGCCCCCTTCGCCGTCTACTGGCTGGCGCGCCGCTGGGGCCTCGACAGGCCGGCGGCTTGGGCGGCGGGGGTGATCTACACCACCAGCGGGTTCTTCATTTCCGCCGCCAACTTCTACAACCTGATTGCCGGCGTCACCCTCACCCCGGCGCTGATGGCGGCGATGCTCTGGGCCTTCGAGGAGACCACCGACGGAACCGAGCCCCCTCGCCCACCCCGGCGCCGCTGGTCCCTCGCGGTCGTCGCAGGCCTCTGGGCCCTGCTCCTCCTGTCCGGGGATCCGACGACGGCACTGGTCGCTCTGGTGATGTCCGGGACCGGGCTGCTCCTCTTTCGAGGCCGGTGGGTCTTGCCCATCGACCGGCTCCTCCCCGTCTTGGGGGCCCTCACCCTCGGAGCCCTGGTCACCGCTCCGCAGTGGATCGAGTTCCTGCGCATCCTGCCCCTCTCCTCCCGCGGCTATCACGGGGTCAGCGACGCCGGCCAGGTGGTGGGTGGCTTCGAGCCCGTCCAGCTCCTCGAGGGTGTCCTGCCCTACGTCTTCGGCCGGCCGGACCTGGTCCGCCTGGGCGCCTTCTGGGGTCATCGCTTCTACGGCGGCACGGCGCCGCTTTTCTTCACGCTCTACCCGGGGCTGCTGGCAGTGGCGCTCGCCGCCCTGGCGCTGCTCAGCGACGGCCCGCGGACCCGCCGCCTGCGGATCGCGGCCCTGTGGGCCATGGGGCTTGGAGTCGCACTCGCTCTCGGCGAGCACAACCCCCTGGTCAACCTCGTCCGCCGGCTACCGGGAGCCGACCTCCTGCGCTTTCCGATCAAGTTCTGGCTGCCGGTCGCCCTGGGCCTGGCCCTGCTCGCCGGCGCGGGCTTCGAGCGCTGGGCCCGGTCGACGGGCGTCATCCCACAGCAGCCCGGCGACCCGGAGGGGGAGGACGGCCGGCGAGAGGAGGCCCTGGCCCGCCGCGGGCTCCTCGGGCTGGTCACCGGCCTGTGGGTCGCCTACCTCGTCCTGTGGTCGATCCTGTCCTTCGTCCCGAGACCGGTGCAGACGCTCCTCCGGTCGTGGATCCCCTCCAGCTACTCCGTGGAGTTCGTCGCCAACGAGCGGGTGCGGCTGGCCGGTCTGGCTTTGGTTTCTCTCGTCTTCCTGCTGGCCATGCTGGCAGCTCTGCTCGTCGCCCTGCGCGCTCCTCGGACCGGCGGCGTCCTGCTGCTCGTGACCCACACCGCGGGTCAGCTCTTCCTCTTGCAACCGGGACTGGCGACCGACGACATCGACGCCTACCTGACGCCACCCCCGCTCCTCGCCTCGATCCCGGCCGACTCGAGGCTGGTCCACGGTTCGGTCGACGGTCTGTTCGGTGACCTGCAGCTGCGGGTCAACAAGCCCTGGACCAAGGACCTCCAGCGCCAGATGTTCCTCGAGATGTTCCCTCCCGCCGGAATCCTCGCCGGTCGCCGCTACGAGCTGAACCGGTCACCGGAGGGTCTGGCCTCCTACTTCACGTGGGTGGCCCGCGACGCGGTCAGCCATTCCGACGACGTCCAGCGGCTTCGGCTGCTGGCATCCTGGGGGGTCAACCGTCTGCTGGTCGCGCGGCCCCTCGATCCCGCGGCTTCCAGCCAAGCCAACCTGCTCGCCAGCCAACCGACCGTCGGCGAGCCGGTGCGGCTCTTCGCCGTCCGCGACGCCACCCCGGAGGTCTTCTTCGCCCGCCGGGTGCATCTCGCCCCCAGCCTCAGCGACGCCATCGAGACGCTGCGTTCGGAGGATTTCGATCCACGGGACGAGGTCGTCTTGGCGGGCGGTGGACCCGTCATCGAAGGGGGCGGCGGTAGCGTCGAGGTGCTCGAGATGGGCCCCGAATCGATGCGCGCCGAAGTCGAGACCGAGGGTCCCGGCGCCGTGGTCTGGCAACGCACCTGGCTGCCGATCTACCAGGCGCGGGTCGACGGCGAAGCAGCTCCCGTCGAGGTCGCCAACGTCCACCGCATGGCGGTCCGGGTCGCCCCCGGGCGTCACCGGGTCGAGATCCGCACCGACCGCCGGCCGCTCTACCTGGGATTTGGCCTCAGCCTCTTCGGCCTCCTGGGGCTCGTCTGGCTGGTCCGCCGACGGCCGCGGCAGGACTGGCCATGGCGGGGCCGGCCGCCGTCCACCGAGCCGGCGAAGACTGCTAACATGAGCGGCCCATGAGTCAAGGCAAGACCGCCCCAAGAAGCTTCCAGAAGGTGCTGGTGGCGAACCGCGGAGAGATCGCGGTCCGCATTCTCCGAGGTCTGCGCGACCGCGGGATCCGAAGCGCCGTCGTCTATTCCGAGGCCGACCGCCGGGCCCTCCCGGTGCTGCTCGCCGACGAGGCCTACTGCATCGGGCCGGCGCCGTCCCGCGACAGCTATCTGCGCGGGGACGCCATCGTCGATCTAGCCCGGCGTATCGGCGCCGATGCCATCCACCCGGGCTACGGCTTCCTGTCCGAAAACGCCGACTTCGCCGCTGCCTGTCGCGACGGCGGGGTGGTGTTCATCGGACCGAGCCCCGAGGCCATCGCCGCCATGGGCTCGAAGGTCGAGAGCCGACGGCTGATGATGGACGCCGGAGTCCCCGTGGTGCCTGGCGGCCGGGACCCGCTGCCGGATCTCGACAGCGCCCTCGCCGCCGCCGAGAAGATCGGCTACCCGATCATGCTCAAGGCGGCCTCCGGCGGCGGCGGCAAGGGCATGCGCATGGTGCCGTCGGCGGACAAGCTGCCGTCGGCCTACCGTGCGGCACGGTCCGAGGCCTCGGCGAGCTTCGGGGACGACGCGGTCTACGCCGAAAAGTTCGTCGTCCGCCCGCGTCACGTCGAGATCCAGATCTTGGGTGACGAGTACGGCAAGGTCGTCTCCCTCGGCGAGCGCGAGTGCTCGCTCCAGCGCCGGCACCAGAAGGTGGTCGAGGAAGC
>JAGQSE010000081.1:0-507 GCA_020439725.1 Acidobacteriota bacterium | reverse complement strand
GCCAAGGCGGTCGGCTACGTCAACGCCGGCACCGTCGAGTTCCTGCTCGACGCGTCGGGAGAGTTCTACTTCCTCGAGGTCAACACCCGTCTCCAGGTCGAGCACCCGATCACCGAGATGGTCACTGGCATCGACCTGGTGTCGGCGCAGATCGACATCGCCTGCGGGCTGCCCCTCGACGAGCGCTACGACGGGGTCGAGCCGCGCGGTCACGCCATCGAGCTCCGGCTCTACGCCGAGGACCCGTACAAGGGCTTCGTGCCGTCGCCGGGTCTGATCCGGCGGCTGCGCTGGCCCCAGGGTCCGGGCGTCCGGGTCGACGCCGGGGTCTACGAGGGCTCCGAGGTGCCGATCCACTACGACCCGATGCTGGCCAAGCTGATCATCTACGGCGCCGACCGGCAGCAGGCGTTGGCGCGCATGGGTCGCGCCCTCGAAGAGATGCGCATCGAGGGCATCCGCACCACGACACCGCTCTACGGGGCGCTGCTCCACGACGCCGACTTC
>JAGQSE010000080.1 GCA_020439725.1 Acidobacteriota bacterium | reverse complement strand
GCGCCGGTGCCGACACGATCGTTCTGCCCGCGGGCACCTACACGCTCAGCCTGGTGGCGCCGGCGGGTGGTCCCGATGACGACTCGGTGGGAGACCTCGACATCACCGAGAGCCTCGACCTCTTGGGAGCCGGTCCAGGGACCTCCGTCGACGCTGACGGGGACGTGACCCATGATCGGGTCTTTCACATCAGCGATCCAAAAGACGCCGGGGTTGCGGTGACCATGACCGGGCTGCTGATCGAGGGTGGGGAGGTTCGAAACGCCAACGGCGGTGGCATTTTGGTCGAGTCAGGGGCGGTGGCAAACAGCCAGGGCGCCAGCGCTGGTGTGTCCCTGACCCTCGACTCTTGCGTGGTCAACGTCAACAACGTGCACAGCGACGCGACCGGCCCCGACGGGCACCCCCTGGGCGGCTCCGGAGGTGGCATCTATTCGACCGGGGATCTTCGTCTGGTCCGCAGTGACGTCATAACCAACCGCGCCGACGTTCAGGGGGGTGGGATTTTCTCGGCAGGACCGATGGAGGTCGCCGAGGCCTATCTTGCGGGCAATGATGCGCCGGTCGGCGGGGCGCTTTTCGAGACCGGCTCGCACGTCTCGCATCTCAGCCGGACCCTCATCGCCTTCAACACCGCAGGCAGGGGAGCGGGTTCGGCCAGCGACGGCGCTGTCTTGCAGCTCTTCGACAACTGCACGTTCCACCGCAATGCTGCCGCCTTGGTCGGTGGGGCTATCGATGCCGCCGGTACAGTGGATCTGAACCATTGCACCATCAGCGAAAACTCCGCGGCCGCCTCGGCAGCGGAGGGTGGTGCGGGGCTCAACGCCGCGGGGAGCGGGGCTTTCGAAGTCGGCGACTTCCGTCTGCGGAACACGATCCTTGCCGAGAACTACTTCAGTGTTTCTCTCTTGCCGCCGCAGGTTCCAGAGTCGATCAATTGTGGTTGCTCCGGCGGTGCGTGCAGTCCGGGCGCCCAGTTCCTCTCTCTCGGCCACAACCTCGAGGATGGTCACGCCTGTGATCTCGAAGCCCTCGGGGACCTGGTGGACACCGATCCCCAGCTCTCGGGTCTGTACTATTTCGGCACGCACGATCTCGTCCAGGCCATCAACCCTCGCAGTCCAGCCACCGACGCTGTGCCGCAGCCCTGTATTTCCTACGACGAGCGAGGTCTTCCTCGGCCCATCGACGGCGACGGGGACGGGGAAGCCGCCTGCGATATCGGTGCCTACGAGCGGCAGGCTCGGGATCGACACCTCATCTTCGACGACTTCAACGCGGGAGACCTGTCGGCATGGAGCCGGGTAGTGACCGACCCCGGCAACACGATCGGGGCGACGGCGGCGGCGGCTTACGACGCTCCCTTCGGTCTCGAGGCCAGCCTCAACGGCTCCGGCGGACAGGCCTACGTCGAGGATGACTCAGCGGCAGATGATACGCATCTCTTCTGGTCGTTCCTTTTCAATGCCAACGAGATGTCGATGGCGGACAACACACGGCACAAGATCTTCCAGGCGTACCAGCGAGCTCCGCTGGTGCGCCTGGTGACCCTGGTCCTCCGCTACCGCGACGGTGAAGGGATGGCGCTCCGGGTCAAGGTCCACGAGGACGACGGCAGTTGGATCGGTAGCTCATGGCAACCGATCTCGACTTCGGGACCGGTGTGGGTGTTTATCGAATGGGAACGAGCGACAGCGCCAGGGGCGACCGACGGTATCCTCCTTTTTGAGTTCACCGGAGGCGAGCTCCAGACTCTGACTGAGATCGACAACGATGCCGCCGGTAACGTCGATTTCATCCGGTTGGGAATCACAGGAGGTGCCGACCCGGGCACTACCGGGTCCCATTTCTTCGATGATGTCTGGGGGGCGCGGCAGCCGTTGTTGTGACGGCTGCTCGCACCACGTTCTCGAAATACTTGCAGGAACCCCTGATAGTAGAATTGAACGACACCGCAGTTTCGCCTTGGAGGTTCCACGATGAGGCAGGCCGTGCCTACGCTGATTCTCGTTGTCGCCGCGATCTTGATGCTTCCCGCCAGCAGCGAGGCAGTCCTTGCTCAGTGGAAGGAGCCTCTCGAACAGGCCGACGCTCTGGTCAAGGCGGGTGAGTACGAGAAATCGGAGGCCCTGTCGCGCAAGGTCGCCAATGAGATCGTGGACACCGTCGGTGCCGGGAACCTGGTCGCGGAGACGCTGGCGAGTGCCGACACGTTGCGCGCCGTGGCGGCGGACGGCAACCGGGGTAGTGGCTTCCTGGTCGACAGCACCACCGATGCTGTCGACGCGCTGCCGGGGGACGGAATCTGCGCCACGGCTGCGGGCGAGTGCACGCTGCGCGCAGCGATCCAGGAGGCCAACGCCAGCGCCGGTGCCGACACGATCGTTCTGCCCGCGGGCACCTACGCGCTCAGCCTGGTGGCGCCGGCAGGTAGTCCCGATGACGACTCGGTGGGGGACCTCGACATCACCGAGAGCCTGGACCTGATCGGCGCCGGGAGACTCGAGACGGTCGTGGATGCCAACGGTGTCGTCACCGGGGATCGCGCGTTCCAGATCAGCGATCCCAAAGCGGTCGGGGTCGTGGTGACCATGACCGGTCTGAAGATCGAGGGTGGTCGGGTGCTCAACCAGAACGGCGCGGCGATCCTCGTGGACGCGCCGGAAGCTGGAGCACCAGAGGCCGTGGCCCTGCATCTAGAACTTTGTCAGGTGAGCCAGAACTGGGCGGATAGCGATGCCGTGGATGCCGACGGACAACCCGTCGGGGGCTCCGGCGGAGCGATCTTCTCTACCGGCGATCTCCAGCTGGTCAGAACGAGGATTCAGGGCAACCTGGCCACTGTGGACGGAGGCGGCATCTACTCGGTGGGCGCTCTCAGCGCGGTTGACGGTCGGTTTGCCGGAAACTGGGCACAGGCCGGCGGTGCGGTTTTCGAGCGAGGCTCCCACATCTCGACCTTTAGCCGCTCGGCCTTCTATCAAAATTATGCGGCTACCGGCGGTGCCGTCCAGAGTGAGGCCGGGGCTCTGCAACTCTTCGAAAACTGCTCCTTCATTTTTAACTACGCTTCGCAAGTCGGCGCTGGTATCAACGCCCGTGGCACCGCTGACCTGGCTAGCTGCACCTTCAGCGAGAACTACATCGTCGCCAAGGCCTCGGTGGGTGGTGCCGGCCTCAATGCTGCGGGCGGCGCCAGTGAGATCGGTACCTTCAGGTTGCGCAATACCATTCTGGGTAACAACAAACAGGGCAACTACTGGAATCCACCGGCATCTCCAGAACCCCGCAACTGTGGCTGCACCGGCGTCGCGGCCTGTAGCCCCGGCGGCCAGTTCGTATCCCTGGGCAACAACCTTGAGGACGGTGACACTTGCACACTCTCAGGACCCCAGGACTTGACCAACACCGACACACAGACGACGGCGTCGGTGGTCCCTGGTGGAGAGGGGTTGACGGTGGCCATCAATCCTCGCAGTTTGGCGACCGATGGCGGCCCCGTCACCGCCGGCGCCTGCCCCTCAGTGGACCAAGGCCAGAGACCTCGCCCGGTGGATGGTGACGGCGACGGCACCGCTACCTGCGACATCGGGGCCTACGAGCGACAGGAGCACGATCCCCATGTCTTCTTCGACAACTGGGAGATCGGCGATCTCAGCCGCTGGTCTGACGCCGTCGCCGAGCTCGGCTCGAGCATCGCGGCGACCCAAGCTGCCGCCTACGATAGTTTTGGCGGGATGGACGCGACCCTCACCGGCACCACTGGACGTGCCTACGTGGAGGACGACTCGCCGGATGCCGACACCCACGTCCGGTGGAGCTTCGAGTTCAACGCCAACGCCATGACCATGGCGGACGGTAGCCGGCACAAGATCTTCCAGGCTTTCCAACAAGCGCCCTCCGCCCGACTGGTGACGGCGGTCCTTCGCTACCGTGAGCTCGGTGGAATGGACCTACGGGTCAAAGTGCACCAAGACGACCGAAGCTGGGTCGGCACCGCGTGGATGCCGATCCCTACCAGCGAATGGGTCTCGGTAGGTATCGAGTGGACTCGCGCCACGGGTCCCGGGACGGAAGACGGAGTGCTCCAGGTCTACGTTGGAATCGGTCCCGCCGAGACGGTTCAAGGCATCGACAACGACTCGTTGGGAAACGTCGACTTCATCCGTTTGGGAATCACCGGAGGCGCCGACCCGAGCTCCACTGGTTCCCACTACTTCGATGCGTTCTACGCCAAGAGGTGATCTGCAGGTCTGGGTCACCAAGCCGTACAGCGCGCACGCGAAAACGCCGGGCACTCATTCGAGGCCCGGCGTTTCGTCGGGGGCGGCGGGGAGGGCGACGGTTTCCTGGAGGTCTTCGATCAGCTGCTCCAGATCGTCGCGGTCTAGGCGCCGCCTCAGCTCGAGGTGGGGGGCGATCCGTCGGACCGCCGGCGGGAACGTGGCGGCCGTCCCTTGCCGATCCGACATGCCATCGAGCTCAGCGAAGGTTGTGGCGGCTCTCCCACGCATCGAGCTCACGCTCCACCTCTGCACGGGCTTTGCCGTAGCGCTGCTGGATCGCACCCACCAGCTGGTCACGCTGACCCTCGATCTTGTCGAGATCGTCGTTGGTCAGCTCTCCCCACTGCTCCTTGACCTTGCCCTTGTACTCGTTCCACTTTCCCTTGAGCCAGGGCTGGTTCATCGTCGTAGTCATATCGAACGCTCCTCTCCGTGATTCATGGTGCTTCAAGGTCTATCGGCCATGGCCTTCGCGGGGGGATCGGTGGCTCGCTTTCGGTAGTCGCTCCACCCTGGTGATCCGAGCCGTCCGCGCCGGCTCTCGTTGGCGATGAAAGGAAGGAGCAATGGCCGTGCCATGGAGGCACGGCCCCGTTTTCCAGGGGTTTCCCGCTCCTCGAGGGCGTTTCGTGACGGGGGTCTTGCAACTCTGTCCACCACCGGAGCAAGAAACTCCGCTGCCACCGGCCGTGGGTGGAGCCCGGCTCGCGCGGCGGCGGTCGTAGTAGCATCAAAGAACACCGAATCGAGCTCTGGGAGGTCCCCGATGCGGAGAGTCGCCGCCGTGTTTCTGTTCATCGCGGGCGCCGGTCTGATCCTGCCGCATCGCGCCGACGCCCTCCTCGACAGCTGGCAGAAGCCTCTCCGGGAGGCGGACACCCTCGTCAAGACCGGTGACTACCCGGCTGCCGAGCGCATCGCCCACCGGGTGGCGGACGAGGTCTCGCACCACCTGGGACCCTCGAGCGAGGTCGCCGAGACCCTCGGCATCGCGGTGGCGCTCCGCAGCCTGGCGACGGTGGGTCTGGGTGATCTCGACCACGGGGTCTGGCTGTGGCACACGGCCCTCAACATCGACCCGCGGCTCGAGAACCTGAATCTCGAGCAGTACCGCGGGCCGGGGAGCTTCCTGGCGCAGCATCCCCTCGAGACCGAGGAGGAGCTCCGGCGGGCCGCCGGTGCCGAGGACGAGGGAGCCGCGGTGCAGCCGCCGAAGGTCCATCGGCGGCGGAACCTCCGGTTTCCCCTGGGCGCGGAGGAGTTCCGCCACCGGGGTCCCCTGGCGGTGACCTTCCTGGTGCGGGCGGACGGTACCCTCGCCAACCCCATCGTTACCGAGCAGCCGCCGCCGGTGGCGGAGATCTACGCCGCCCTCGACGCCCTCTGGGAGTGGCAGGTGGAGCCGGCGCGTGCCGCGGGCGATCCGGTCCCGGCGGTCTACCGGCTGTCGGTCAAGTTCACGCTCCGCTAGCCGCCGGCGCGACCGCGTCGCGGACGTCGCGCCGGCGCAGCGGAGGCGGACGGAAAACCCGCGCCGGTTGTTCCGATTCCGCCGTCGAGCCGCTGCTATACTCCCCAATCACGATGGAACGCAAAGGGGCCAGGCGCGAGGAGGTTCTCGAGCGGCTCGAAGAAGCCGGCGGGCTCCACGTCGGAGCCGCCGACGAGGTGCATCGCGAGACCGGCGTGCCGGCGGCGGACGTCTACGGCGTCGCCACCTTCTATTCGCTTCTCGCCCGGCCGGAGGTCGAGGCCCGCGTCTGCCAGGGGCTCTCGTGCCGGCTGGCGGGCTGCGAGCGGCTTTACGACGACCTGGTCGGTCTCGGGCTCGAGACCGCTTACGCCTCGTGTCTCGGGCGCTGCGACCACGCGCCCGCCCAGTGGCGCAAACACGGTCAGCCCGCGACCCCGCCACCGGCGCTGGGCAACGCCGGCGGCGACTTGGTCCTCGATCTCGCGGGGCCCGAGCGCCGTCACTACGGGTCCCTGGCCCGCGCCCTCGATATCGGCCCCGACGAGGTGTGTCGCCAGCTCGAGCTGTCCGGGCTCCAGGGCCGTGGCGGCGCCGGTTTCCCGGCCTTCATCAAGTGGAACGCGGTGCGCGGCCAGGCGGTGACCGAGCGCTACGTCGTGCTCAACGCCGACGAGGGCGAGCCCGGAACCTTCAAGGACCGCGAGGTCATGCTCCGCCGGCCCCACCTGGTGCTCGAGGGCCTGGCCATCGCGGCTTCGGTGCTGGGTGCCGGTGACGTCTATCTCTACATCCGCGGGGAGTTCCCCGAGTGCCGCGAGAGTCTCGCCGCCGCGCTGGCCGAGGCCACCGGCCGCGGCGACCTGGGCCCCGACCTCCGCTGGCATTTCGTCGACGGGCACGGCGCCTACATCTGTGGCGAGGAGACCGCGCTCCTCGAAGCCCTCGAAGGCAAGCGCGG
>JAGQSE010000079.1:1278-1696 GCA_020439725.1 Acidobacteriota bacterium | reverse complement strand
ACGGCTGCACCCACTTCATCGTCGGCCGCGATCACGCGGGGCCCGGCAACGACTCCTCGGGCAAGCCTTTCTACGGTCCCTACGATGCCCAAGAGCTCTTGGCCAAGCACCAGGACGAGCTGGGGATCGAGATGGTGCCCTTCCGCATGGTGGTCTATGTCGAGGACCTCGACGCCTACTTGCCGCAGGACGAGGTCAAGCCCGAGCACCGGGTGCTCAACATCTCGGGCACCGAGCTGCGCCGTCGCCTGGCCCAAGGCCATGAGATCCCGGCCTGGTTCACCTTCCCGACCGTCGCGGAAGAGCTGCGCCGCACCTATCCGCCGCGCCATCGGCAGGGCTTCACGGTGTTCTTCACTGGCCTTTCGGGCGCCGGCAAGTCGACCATCGCCAACGTCCTGCTGGTCAAGCTCCTCGA
>JAGQSE010000079.1:0-1209 GCA_020439725.1 Acidobacteriota bacterium | reverse complement strand
TCGAAGGAGCACCGGGACCTCAACATCCGCCGCATCGGCTTCGTCGCCTCCGAGATCACCAAGAACGGCGGGATCGCCATCTGCGCCCCCATCGCCCCCTACCAGGCGGTGCGCCACGAGGTTCGTGAGACCATCGAGGTGGGTGGCGGGTTCATCCTGGTCCATGTCGCGACACCCCTCGAGGTGTGCGAGGACCGTGACCGCAAGGGGCTCTACGCCAAGGCCCGGGCAGGCATCATCCGCGAGTTCACCGGCATCTCGGACCCCTACGAGGAGCCCACCGACGCGGATCTGACCATCGACACCAGCGGTCTGTATCCCGAAGAGGCGGCCCAGGAAGTCCTGCTCCACCTCGAGAAGGAAGGCTTCATCGGTCCCCGCACCGAGGTTTGAGCGGCCCCGCGCCGAGGAGGAACGAGCAGCATGTCCATCGCCGAAACGCTCCACCAGAAGATCGCGGACGGCAGCGCCCGGGTCGGCGTCATCGGCCTCGGCTATGTCGGTCTGCCGGTGGCGCTGAGCTTCGCCGAGACCGGTCTCGCGGTGGTCGGTTTCGACATCGACCCCAGGAAGGTCGCGAAGCTCGCGGCGGGGGAGTGCTATATCCGGCACCTGGCTCCCGAGCGCCTCTCGGCCGCGATGACCGCGGGGCGGTTCGAGGCGACGGTCGACTTCGACCGGCTGGCGGAGGCGGACGTGGTGGTGGCCTGTGTGCCGACCCCTCTCGACGCCTATCGCCAGCCGGACCTGAGCTACGTCGTCGACACCACCGAGGCGGTGGCCAAGCGCTTGCGGCCGGGGCAGCTGGTCATCCTCGAGTCGACCACCTATCCGGGGACCACCGACGAAGTGGTGGCGCGGATTCTCGGCAAACGGGGCTTCGAGCTCGGCCGTGACGTCTTTCTCGCCTATTCGCCGGAGCGCGAGGACCCGGGGAACCCGGATTTTTCGACCACCGACATCCCCAAGGTGGTGGGTGGCGCGGATCCGGTTTCCGGCGACCTGGCGGAGGCTTTCTATCGGCGAGCCTTCCCCCAGGTTCACCGGGTCTCGTCGGCGCGGGCGGCGGAGGCCACCAAGCTGATGGAGAACATCTTCCGCGCCGTCAACATCGCGCTGGTCAACGAGCTCAAGGTGGTCTACGACGCCATGGACATCGACGTCTGGGAGGTCCTCGACGCCGCCGCCACCAAGCCCTTCGGCTTCATG
>JAGQSE010000078.1 GCA_020439725.1 Acidobacteriota bacterium | reverse complement strand
CGTCTCGAATACGCCCGGCGGATGGATTTCACCGCCGACGACGCCTTCCTGCAGAAGACGACGCTCGCCTTCGACGTCTCGATCGCCGAAATCTTCGGTCCGTTGGTGGCGGGGGGCCGGGTGGTGCAGGCGAGGCCCGGCGGACAACGGGACCCGAGCTACCTGGTCTCGCTCATGGCGGCGGCAGGAACCACGCAAGCCTCCTTCCCGCCGGGGCTCTTGGAGGCGGTGCTCGCGGAGCCGGGCTTCTCGGCAGTGACCCGGTTGCGGACGGTGGTGACCGGCGGGGAGACCGTGCCCGCGGAGCTCGCGCCACGCTTCCACGCCGCCAGCTCGGCCGATCTGCTCAACCGCTATGGCCCCACCGAGGCGACGATTTCGCTGACCTCGTGGCGCTGCCGGCGTGGCGAGCGGCCCCGGGCGCTGCCCATCGGCTACCCGACGGCGCGGGCGCGGGTGGTGCTCCTCGACCGGAGCTGGCGGCCGGTGCCGGTGGGTGTGGTGGGGGAGCTGTGCATCGGCGGTCCGGGGCTTGCCCGGGGCTATCTGGGCCGGCCGGCGGCGACGGCGGAGGTCTTCGTTCCCGACCCGCGCTCACCGGCGGCCGGCGGCCGGCTCTACCGTTCCGGGGACCTGGCCCGCTGGCGCACCGACGGCGCCCTCGACTTCGTCGGCCGGCGCGACCGCCAGGTCAAGGTGCGCGGTTTCCGCGTCGAGCTGGGTGAGATCGAGGCGGCGCTCAGGGCGGTGCCCGGGGTGGCGGAGGCGGCGGTGGTCGACGTCGCCGACGGCGGCACCCGGCGTCTCGCCGGCTACTGGGTGGCCGCGGCAGGCGACGACCTCGAGAACGAGGTGCTCCGCGACGCCCTGGCCGCCCGGTTACCCGAGTACATGGTGCCCCAGGCGCTCCGGCGGCTCGAGACGCTGCCCCGGAGCCCCACCGGGAAAATCGACCGCAAGGCGCTGCCGGCGCCGGTATGGGGTGAGTCGCCGGGCTCCGGCCGGGCTCCGGCCACCGAGCTTGAGCACCGATTGGCGGCGATCTTTGCCGAGGTCCTGGGATGCGAGGCGGTGGCCGCCGACGAGGATTTCTTCGAGCGCGGCGGGCACTCGCTGACCGCGGTGCGGTTGATGGCGCGGATCGAAGGGCGGCTGGGGCGGCGGATTCCCCTCGCCGAGCTCTTCCGCCGGCCGACGGTGGCGGAGCTGGCCGAGACCCTGGCGGCGTCCGAGGACGGCTGCGCAGGGCTGCCGCGCACCGAGCCGCTGGTCGAGCTGGCGTCGGGAGCCGGCGAGCCGTTGGTGCTGATCCACCCGGCGGGCGGCACGGTCTTCTGCTACCGAGCCCTCGCCGCCCGCCTCGCCGGTATCCGGCCGGTGTGGGCCCTCTCCGCCCCGGAGATCGACGACGGGACGCTGCCGCCGGACCTCGCGACCCTGGCCGCTCGCTATCTCGATCGGGTCGAGAAGCAGTTTGGCGAGGGCGGGTGGAGTTTGGGTGGCTGGTCCATGGGCGGGCTGATCGCGTTGGAGATGGCGCGGCTCCGCGCCCGCCGCGGCGCCACCGTCCCGGAGCTCGTCCTGATCGATACGTTTCCGCCGGTCGCTGAGGTGGAGCCACCGGTGGAAGGGAGACGCCAGCGCCGGATCGACGCCTTCGTGCGTCACCTGGGGCTTTCGGCCGGGCATCGTGCGGAGGTCGCAGCGCGTCTCGAGGGCTCGCACGCTGGCTCGTCCAGTGGCTCGCCCAGCGGCTCGCCGGGTGCCATGCTCGACGGCCTGCCGCTGACTCGCCTCTTCGAGGTCTTCTGCGCTCATGCCGACCGTCTCGCCGTCCACCGGGTCGAAGCCTGGCCACCGGCCCTGGAACGGCCGCGGGTGACGCTCTTCGAGGCGACCGAGCGGCCGCCGGGGCTGGCGGCGCCGGCGGAGCTGTGGCGACCGTGGCTCGGCCCGGATCTGAACGTTCACCCCCTGCCGGGGGATCATTTTTCGATGCTCGAGGGAACCGCCGTGGAGCTCTTGGCGGCTCGCCTCGCGGTCTCCGAGGGGCACTCCGCCGCCTCGGCTGCGGGGCCTCGTTCGATGGAGGAGTAGCTCATGTCGTGGATCGGTGATCTTCGCTTCGGAACCCGCGTCCTCGCCCGCCGGCCGGCGCTGAGCGCGGCGGCGGTGGCCTGCCTCGCGCTCGGCATCGGTGCCGTCACCGCGGTCTTCAGCTTCGTCGACGGCGTCATGCTACGGCCGTTGCCCTATCCGGACCCGGACCGGGTGGTGATGGTGTGGAACCGCTTCTCGGGCAAGGACCTGCCCAAGGCGCCGTCCTCCGGCTGGGAGTTCGAGGACCACCGCAATCAGGACCAGAGCTTCGAGGCCATCGCCGGCTTCATCCCCTGGGACTTCAACCTCGCCGGCGGCAGCGGCGAGCCGATGCGCGTCGCCGGCGGCCGCGTGTCGGCGGCGCTCTTCCCGATCCTCGGTGCCGAGGCGATGCTCGGCCGCACCTACACGCTCGACGAGGAGAAGGAGCAGCAGAAGGTGGCCGTACTGTCCTACGGCCTGTGGCAGGGCCGCTTCGCCGGCGACCCGAACATCATCGGCTCGACCGTCACCCTCGACGAGGTGCCCTACCAGGTGGTCGGCGTCCTGCCGGCGGGGTTCCTCTTCCCCCTCCTCGACGCCGACGTCTGGGTGCCCTTCACCCCCAACCCGGCGATCCCGCGCCGGATGCGCGGCGTGCGGATGGTGGCTCGGGTGCGGCCCGACGTCGGGCTCGACCGGGCCCAGGCGGAGCTCGACGGGCTGGCGGACAGCTTCCGTCGCGAGTACCCGGACCTCTACCCCGAGGAGAGCGGCTTCGGCATCCACCTGGTACCGGTGCGTGACGAGGTCCTCGGCGACCTGCGGCCGCTCCTCGTTGCCCTCCAGGGGGCGGTGGCGTTGGTGCTGCTCATCGCCTGTGCCAACGTCGCCAACCTGCTTCTCGCCCAGGCCGGGACGCGGGGTCGCGAGATGGCGCTGCGCACCGCCGTCGGGGCCAACCCCGGTCGTCTCATCCGTCAGCTGCTCGGCGAAAGCCTGCTCCTGGCGATCCCCGCGGGGCTCCTC
>JAGQSE010000077.1 GCA_020439725.1 Acidobacteriota bacterium | reverse complement strand
GTGGTGAAGGGGTAGTCGGCGATCTTCGGCCGCGCCGAGGACAGCGTGCTCACCAGGGTCGATTTGCCGGCGTTGGGCAGCCCCACCAGACCGACGTCGGCGAGCAGGCTGAGCTCGAGCCGCAGCCGTCGCTCCTGCCCCGGCCAGCCGGGCTCGTGGCGGCGCGGCGCGCGATTGGTGGCGGTGAGAAAGCGCGCGTTGCCGCGCCCGCCGTCACCGCCGGCGGCGGCGAGCAGGCGTTCACCGTCCTCGAGCACCTCGCCGATGAGCTCGCCGCTGTCCGCGTCGAAGACCCGGGTCCCGAGGGGTACGCGCAACTCGAGGTCGCCCCCGCTCCGGCCGGTACGGTTCGAACCCTCGCCGTGACGTCCGCGCTCGGCGGCGTAAAGGGTCGGGACGCGGAGGTGATAGAGGGTGTTGAGGCCACCGTCACCGACCAGCCACACCGAGCCGCCCTTGCCGCCGTCGCCGCCCGATGGGCCGCCACGGGGCACGAACTTCTCGCGCCGGAAGGCAAGACAGCCGTTGCCCCCGTCGCCGCCGCGAACGGGGATCACCGCTTCGTCGATGAAGATCAAGATCGGTCCTGCCGAAGAGGGTGGGCAGGGAAGGGGACGACCGCGGCCAGGAACGGCCGCGGCGGCTTACTCGGCGACTTCGATGTGGACGAACTTGCCACGACGACCGCGGTCCTGGAAGCGGACCACGCCGTCGATCTTGGCGAACAGGGTGTCGTCCTTGCCCCGGCCGACGTTCTCCCCGGGAAAGAAACGAGTCCCGCGCTGACGCACGAGAATCGATCCGCCGGTGACGAACTGGCCACCAAAGCGCTTGACACCGAGGTGTTGCGGGTTCGAATCGCGCCCGTTGCGACTGGAGCCTTGACCTTTTTTATGAGCCATCTCTCAAACTCCTACACGGCCAGCGTCCGCCCTGAGGCGACGCTCAGGCCTGAATCTCTTTGATCCGGACGCGCATCAGGTCCTGGCGATGGCCACGGCGCCGGCGATAGCCCTTGCGCTTCTTCATCTTGAACACCAGCACCTTGGCACCTCGGACGCGGTCCAAGAGCTCTCCGCTGACGCGGGCACCATCGACCACGGGGCTGCCCATGCGCACGCCGTCATCGCCGGCGACCAAGAGCACGCGGTCGAACTCGATCTCGCTACCTCGGTGGCCTGCTTCCGACAGCAGCTCCACGTCGATGACGTCACCGGGCTGGACCCGATACTGCTTGCCACCCGTTTCGATCACAGCATACATGCGGCACACTCCTACTCAGAGCCCACGACAGCGTGGACGGGGAAACGTATCACGCTCCCCGCCGATGGTCAACGCCGTCACGAACCCTCGCGGGTCCCTCGGGCTCAGCGGTGCGCCGGCGGGGCTACGACAGCTTGACACTCCGCCACTTTCGAATCAAAACTGAGAGGCAATTACTGTCGGGGAAGAGCGGGTCGGAGCGGGGATGACGGCAGCACCAAACCGGGTGCCCGTGTGATGGCGCGCCGCCGGGGGCGGCGGGACCCTGCGCCCCATTCGAGGAGGAGGCCTTCATGAAACTCGTATCGACCACGCTCGCCCTGTCCCTGCTGTTCGCCGTGACCCTCTCCTTCGCCCCCCTGCCGGCCAGCGCGGCCGCCATCACCAACTCCCAGGAGCAGGCCGCCCCGGCGGTCGCCACAGCGCCGCCAAGTGACATCCTCGCCATCGCGCCGGCCTGCACCTCGCTGCTCGATCCCGGGCTTTCCTACGCCCGAGGCCCTGTCGTCAGCCCCGGGATTCAATGCTGGCTCGAGTGTGTAACGCAGTACAACGACTGCCTCCAGCATCTACCGGCGAGCCAATGCCAGGCCATCTATGAGGCCTGCCTCAGCAACTGCTACTGACCCTCGCACTCGGGGCCGCGCCGTCGCGTCTTCGCTAGAATCCCCGGCGGAGGTATCTCGCGATGGCGCTGGCCCCGGAATATCTGTTGTGCATCGAGTGTGAAACGCCCTGCTACACCTTCGAGTGGGAGGAGGGCCAGGTGGTCGAGGCGCTGTGCCTGACCTGCGGCAACGACGACCCGGCGGGCTTCCTCTCGCAAGAAGAGCTCGACGCGCTCGCGTCCGCCGACTAGGCCCGATGGGCCGCCCCATCGCACACGCCGGGGCCTACTCGACCGCCGCACCGGCCTCGGGCAGCACGACCCGCACGGCTGTCCCGACGCCGACTTCGCTCTCGACCTCGATTTCGGCCTCGTGGGCCTTGGCGATGCGGTCGACGATGGCCAGGCCCAGCCCCGTACCGCCCTTGCGCGTGGAGTAGAAGATGTCGAACATCTTGTCCCGCTCCTCCGGCGGCATCCCGACCCCATTGTCCCGAACCTCGAGAACCACCCGGTTGGCGAGACGCTCGGCGGTCAGCGTGATCCGCGGGGGGCGACCGCTGTCTTCGGTCGCCGCCAACGCGTTGCTCACCAGGTTGATCAGGAGCTGTTGCAGCTGCCCCGGATCGACACGGACCGAGGCACCGCTGGCGGCGTCCCTGACGACCACGTCGACCTGGCGATTGCGCAGCTCCCCGGCCATCCCCTGACAGGCCCGCTCGAGGAGCTCCACGGCGGGCACCTCGTCGCGCTCGAGAGGACGATTGCGGGCATAGGACAGAAAGTCGGTGGCCAACCGCCCGAGGCGGTCGATTTCGCTGCGGGTGATCGACAGCAACCGCTGGCTCGACGAATCGGTCTGCCTCGCTTCGGCGATCTCTTCCTCGAGCAGCTGCATGTTGAGGCTCAGCGAGTTGAGCGGGTTGCGGATCTCGTGCGCCAACCCCGCCGCGAGGGTACCGACGTAGGCCATGCGCTCGGACTCGCGCGCCTGTTCCTCGAGGCGTCGAGCCCGCAGCAGCAGGAAACCGATGGCAAGGTAGGCCGAGAACAGCACGACCAGCGTCATCGAGCCGATCAGCATGGTCCGCTGGACCAGCTCACTGCGCAGTTCGGCGACACGACGCGCCAGCTCGACCTGGTTGAACCCGATGCGCAAGGTGGCGACGTCCCCGATCTTCTCCTCGACCATCGGCAGGCTCGTCGTCGAGCTCGCCTGGCGCTGGATCCGGTGCTCGATGCGGGGCTTGGGATCACCCTCTATCTGCGCCTCGAGGCTGCCCGGCCGAGCGGGGTTCGGGATCGTCGTCTGGCTCTGCTTGCGATAGACGACGACGCCGTCGCTGTTGGTGACCTCGACGGTCTCGACCAGGTCGCGCTGGAGGAGAACGTCCTCGATATAGCTGGTGGTCTCCTTCGAGGTCGCGATGGCCGTGAACATGTCGCGGTCCTTGCCCGCGACCTCGCGCTCGAGCTGGCCCGCGACCTCGCTGGCGTCCTTGCGAGTGGCGAGCAGAATCCGATCCATCTCGCGCTTGGAGAGCGAATCGACGATGAGCCAGCCGAAGAGGGCGATCTCGAGGACGATGAAGATCCCCAGGATCACCGACGCCAAGAGAAACCGACGCTGGAAGGTGGAGGTCCCGGCCTTGGCCATGAAATCGACAATAGCACCAACCGGCAACGCAAGACGGCTCACCGACCCGAGGGACTTGACAAACCTTAGCGTACAGCACTAAGGTTCAAATCATGACTGAGAGATGAGGCGCAGATATCAGTCACTTAGAAGCAGATCTCTCTCCACATCTCGAACCCCCACGCTATCAATCCCAGACCAAGTCTTCGCACAGACACCAACTCGAACCCCACGGAGGATCCCACCATGACCATCGGAGTGACTCGCTGGACGCCCGTGACCGACCCCTTCCGCGACCGCTTCAGCCGGCTGTTCGACCTCGCCCTCGAGGAGCGCTCGAAGAGCTCGACCGAAGAGGTCTCCAACCGTCGCTGGATGCCCGCCGTGGACATCCGTGAGGACGAGGAGAGGCTGATCCTCGAGGCCGAGCTGCCGGGCATGAGCAAGGACGACGTCCAGCTCAGCCTGGAAAACAACGTCCTGACCCTGAGCGGAGAACGCCACTTCGAGAAAGAGGTCGACAAGACCAACTACCACCGCATCGAGCGTGCCTACGGCCCCTTCTCGCGGTCCTTCACGCTGCCGCGCAACGTCCGCACCGAGGCGGTCGCCGCGTCTTTCAGCAACGGGCTGCTGACCGTCGTCCTGCCCAAGGTCGACGAGGCCAAACCCCGCCGCGTCGAGATCCACTGACCCGCCTCCGAGGAAACCTCGCCACACCCCGCTCCCGGACACCCGCCGGGGGCGGGGTGTGCTGCGTTTAGACGTCACCGTCGGGTCCGGCTTTCGCGGCTCCGCTGGAGCCTCCGTCTGCCCGGAAATTGACCGGCTGGGGGTGGTCGAGTACGATCAACACACACTCGCGATGTTGTGCAATGACGCCCTCTAAATTCCTTCACCTGCTGCTGACGGCCGGTTTGGCTGCGTTGCTGGGTGGGTCCTTGGCCTGTGGTGCACCCCGAGGTGCGACCGACGAGAAGGCCACCGAGGCCACCGGGCCTCAGCGTGGCGGCAGCATCGTCGTCGCGTTCACCGGCGACATCTCCGGTGTCAACGTCCTCGCCACGCCGAGCTCACAACCCACCACCGAGATCGCGCAGCGGCTGTTCCTCACGCTCCTCGAGGAGCAACCCGACTACCAAGACGATCCGCCGACCTTCCGCCCGAGGCTCGCCGAGACCTGGGAGTTCTCCGACGAGCACAAGGTCTTGACCTTCCACCTGCGCCACGACGTGGTGTGGAGTGACGGCGTACCGCTGACCGCCGAGGATGTCCGCTGGACCTGGCAGGCCCAGGTGTCTCCAGAGGTGCACTGGGACAACTCGAGCCTCAAGTCCTCCGTCGAAGACGTCGAGGTGGTCGACCCCTACACGGTCCGCTTTCGGTTCAGCCACGCGTATCCGGGGCAGCTGGTCCATGCCAACGAAGGGGTGATCCTGCCCAAGCACGCCTGGTCGAAGCTTCCCTTCGACCAGTGGCACAGCAACGGTCCCTGGTTCATCGACCACCTGGTGGTCAGCGGCCCCTTCACCCTCGAGTCTTGGGTTCCCCAGCAGGAAGTGGTGCTCAAGCGCAACGACCTCTATTTCGAGGAGGGCAAGCCCTATCTCGATCGGGTGATCCTGCGCATCATCCCCGACGCTTCGAGTCAGCTGACCCAGCTCCTCGGCGGCGACATCGACCTGGTCCGCCAAGTGCCGCCGGCCATGGCCGAGAAGATCGCCGAGAACCCGCGGACCAAGCTGATCACCTTCTGGCCGCCACAGTTCACGACCCTCATCTGGAACCTCGAGAACCCGCTCTTCAAGACCGCCGAGGTCCGCCGAGCGATGACGCTGGCGATCGATCGCCAGACCATCGTCGACACGATTTGGGGCAGTTTTGCTCGCACCTCGGCGTCGCCCTACATCTCGAGCGTCTGGGGACACGACCCCGACATCGAGCCCCTGCCCTACGATCCCGAAGCGGCCAAGGAGCTCCTCGCGGGACAGGGCTTCGAGGACAGCGACGGCGACGGGATCGTCGATCGCCAGGGCAAGCCGTTCCGCTTCGACATCCTGGTCAACTCGGGAAACCAGGAACGGGTGGACGCCGCGATCATGATCCAGGCGCAACTTCGCCGCATCGGCGTCGACGCCCAGCCCCTGACCCTCGACTGGAATACCGTGGGGGACCGGCTCGACGAGCGGAAGTTCGACTCGACGATCACCGGTCTCGCGGTCGAGACCAGCCTCGACCTCACCCCCTATTTCCACACCGATACGGCCGGTGTTCGGCTCAACCTGGGCTCCTATTCGAACCCCGAGGTGGACCACCTTCTCGAGGAGGCCCGGGCCCAGCTCGACCTCGAGGACACCAAGCCCTACCTGTACCGCATCCAGGAGATCCTGCAACAGGATCAACCGCACACGATCCTGTGGGAGCCCCAACGCACCATCGGCCTGAGCCGCCGAGTTCAGGACGCCCAGCCCAATGCCATCAGCACCCTCGCGCGGCTCGAGGACTGGTGGGTCCTGTCGGGCCGGTAGGCCGCTGATCTCGGCCCGCACGCCGTGGCGAGCGGAGCCGCCCGCTTCCTGCTACTCTTCTGCTTTGTCGCGTTTCGTCCGGTGAGCGCACTCGCTTGCGGTTGAGGCGGACCTCTCCGCCGACGAGTTTCGAATGGAGATCGCCATGGCCGGCTCCATCTTGCGGCGCCTCGCCTCGTCGGTGCTGCTGTTCTTCCTGGTCCTCACCCTCACCTTCGCCCTCGTCCACATCGCGCCGGGAAACCCGCTTCGCATCTACCAGGGTCCGCACACCACGCGCGCCCAGATGGCGGCGATGGAGCACGCCTACGGTCTCGACCGGCCCTTGCCGGTGCAATACCTGGCGTGGCTGAAGTCGGTGGCTCTCGAGGGGAACTGGGGCATCTCCTTCAGCCATCAGCGACCCGCCCTGGCGGTGATCCGGGACACGATCCCCAACACCGTGCTCCTGGGCCTGACCACCTTGCTGATCCAGTACGGCCTCGGGCTGCTCCTCGGCGTCGCCGCGGCCCGGCGTCCGGACGGTTTGGTCGACTCGACGATCCGCATCGCGTCGATGTTGCTCTACTCGATCCCCACCTTCTGGCTGGGTCTGATGTCGATCCTGCTCTTCCACCTCCAGTGGCACCTGCTGCCCGCCAGCGGAATGTCGTCACCGGGAACGAGCAACGCTCCGCTGATGACGCGGGCCGGCGACGTCGCTCTACACCTGATCCTGCCGGCATCGGTGCTCGGCATCAGCGCGGGGGCGCGATTGGCTCGGTTCGTCCGCAACAGCCTGCTCGACGCCCTGTCCCAGGACTACGTCCGCACGGCGCGCGCCAAGGGATTGTCCGAGGGACGGGTGGTCTGGCTGCACGGCCTGCGCAACTCGCTGGTGCCCCTGGCCCAGCTCCTCGGCATGTCGCTGCCCTCGCTGCTCAATGGCACGCTGGTGGTCGAGGTCGTCTTCGCCTGGCCCGGCCTAGGGCGGCTGCTCTTCGATGCGGCGACCGCCCGCGATTTCCCGTTGATCCTGGCGGGGACGGCCTTCGGCGCCCTGTTGGTCATCGCGGGCAGTCTCATCGCCGACGTTCTGCACCGGTTCGCCGACCCGAGGCTGCGCCATGGCTGACCGTTCCCGCATCCTGTCGATGGCCGGCGGCGCCCTGCTGCTCCTCGTCGGAACCCTCGCTCTGTTGCCGACGCCATACGATCCGGCGGAGCAGGTCGACCCGCGGGTCGGTCGCTATCGACCACCGGGCACCCGCCTGGTCGAGATCCATCCCGCCGACGGGTTCGTTCGCCTCGCCGACTCGGTCGAGGTCCGGGGCGACGTGCTGGTCCTCCACTGGCGCCACAATGAGGACGAGATCCCCGTAGCGCAGATCACGAATCTCGAGGACGGCCGGGTCCTCGATCATCGTTTCTACCTCCTGGGAAGCGACAAGTTCGGCCGCGATGTGTTGTCGAGGGTCCTGGTGGGAGCCCGCATCTCGCTGCTCATCGGCCTCCTGGCGGTGCTCATCGCCGCCACCCTCGGCCTCGCCATCGGCAGCGCCGCGGCGATCGCGCCACCCTGGGCCGACATGGTGCTCATGCGCGGCGTCGATGCCCTCATGTCGTTTCCCCAGCTCTTCCTGATCATCGCGCTGGCAGCCTTGTTCCGGCCGAGCACCAGCTTCGTGATCGTGCTTCTTGGATGTACCAGCTGGATGGGGATCTCCCGGTTGGCCCGCGCCGAGATCCTGAGCCTCGGCCAGCGCGAGTTCGTCCTCGCCAGCCGCGCCGTCGGTCAGCGTCCGCTCGGGATCCTGCTTCGGCACCAGCTGCCCAACGCGCTCACTCCGGTGGTCGTCTCGGCCGCGCTCCTGGTGGGCAACCTGATCCTGGCCGAGGCGGCGCTGTCGTTCTTCGGTCTTGGCGTCCAGCCGCCGACGCCGAGCTGGGGCAACATGATCACCGAGGGCCGCGAGGCCATGACCGACGCCTGGTGGGTCGCTTTCTTCCCGGGACTCGCCATCGCCCTGACGGTGATCGCCTTCAACCTGTTGGGCGACGGCCTGCGCGACGTCTTGGACCCGCGCAAACGCACCGTCCGTGCCGCGGGCGCCGACGAGACGCCGGCGGCGGT
Source organism: Acidobacteriota bacterium (assembly GCA_020439725.1). Lineage (GTDB taxonomy): Bacteria > Acidobacteriota > Thermoanaerobaculia > Multivoradales > JAHZIX01 > JAGQSE01. The sequence continues at coordinate 1,429 of JAGQSE010000077.1, read as the reverse complement.
CCTCGACGCCGACGATCTTGCTAGACTCCGCCGGCCATGAGCGCCGAACCAGCCACCGCCCCAGTTCGCCAGGGACGCCATCTGCCCTTGGCGGTGGTCTTCTTCACCGTCCTCCTCGACCTCCTCGGCTTCGGCATGCTGCTGCCGGTGCTGCCGTTCTACGCCTTGGCCTACCATGCCTCGGCGCTCCAGGTCGGCCTGCTGCTGTCGGTCTACAGCCTCGCGCAATTCCTCTTCGCACCGCTCTGGGGAAGCCTCTCGGACCGCGTCGGGCGGCGCAAGGTGCTGTTGATGTCGATCTTCGGCACCGCCGCGTCGAACCTGCTCCTGGCACTGGCCCCGACCCTGACCTTGCTCTTCGTCGCGCGCTTCGCCGCCGGAGTCTTCGCCGCCAACGTCAGCACCGCCCAGGCCTACATCGCCGACGGGACCGACCCCGAGCGGCGCGCCAAGGGCATGGGGATGGTCGGAGCCGCCTTCGGTCTCGGTTTCGTCCTCGGGCCCGGCATCGGCAGCTTCCTGGTCACCACCGGCAGTCAGACGCTGGTGCCTTTCACCGCCGCGGGCCTGTCCGCCTTCAACCTGGTGCTCGCCTTCTTTCTCCTGCCCGAGTCGCTGCCGCCGGAGATGCGGCACAAGACCTCGTTGCGCTGGATCGATCTCGAGGGCCTTCGCCATCTCGGCAAGGGGCCGCAGGTCTTTGGCATCCTCGGTGTGATCTTCCTGGTGATCCTCTCCTTCTCGGCCATGGAGTCGATGCTCGCGCTGTTCTGCGAGGACCGTTTCGGCTTCGGCGCCAAGGAGACCGGGTTCCTGCTGGTCTTCATCGGCATCGTCATCACCGCGATCCAGGGCGGCCTCATCGGCAAGTTGAGCCGGCGCTTCGGCGAGCGCCGATTGATCCTCGCGGGCATCGGGCTCAAGGTGGTGGGGCTGGTGGTCCTCACCGAGGCCGGGTCCCTGCCGATCCTCCTCGCCGCCGCGGCGATCCTCGCTACCGGTGCGGGGATCTACACGCCGTCGATCCCGACGCTGATCAGCCGCCTGACCGCCAGCGACCGCCAGGGCGCGACCCTTGGGTTGACCCGCGCGCCGAGCTCGCTGGCGCGCGCCGTCGGCCCGTTCTTCGGCGGCTGGTTTTTCCAGCACGTCAGCCCGACGGCTCCTTTCGTCGCCAGCTGCCTGGTGATGGTGGCGGCGGGGCTCCTCGCCGTTTGGGTGCTCCGCGGCTTGCACCCCGAGTGACCACCGCGGATGCTGACGAGCGACTTCGACTTCGAGCTCCCCGCCGAGCTCATCGCCCAGGAGCCCCTGGCGCGAGGCACGAGCCGGCTCCTGGTCCTCGACGCGGCAGGCGAGGCTCGCCATCGCTCGGTGGCAGACCTGCCGGACCTCCTTCGCCCCGGCGACCTGCTGGTGGTCAACGACA
>JAGQSE010000076.1 GCA_020439725.1 Acidobacteriota bacterium | reverse complement strand
TCGCCCCACTGCTCCTCGAGGGCATCGAGCCCGAGGGTGCTGGTGAAGATCACCGGCATCGCCGCCGCTCCCTGGCCGCCGCGTAGGCGCGCCAGCCGGCGGAGCACCTCGACGCCGCTCACGGTGCGGTGATCGAGGTCTTCCCACAGCCGTTCCTGAAGCGCCCGGGCCCGCGCCTCGAAGCTGTCGCCGGCGGGCTCGGCGGCGAGCAAGGTCAACGAGGTGAAGTCGCCGACGATGTCGTGGATCTGAGGATGCACCGACGGACGGTTGAACAACGTCAGGTTGATGCACAGACCCGGCTGCCGCGACCAGGTCCTGAGCACCTCGGCGAAGGCGGCGAGGAGCAGCCCCGAGGAGGTCAACCCACGGCGCGCGGCAAGGCGCTTCAAGACGGTCCATCGGCCGGCGTCGAGGCGGTTCTGGCGCCGCACGAAGCTGGGTCGTTCGACGTCGCGGGGGGCGCGCGCCAGGGGCAGCGCCGGCGCCGGCGGCAGGCTCTCGAGGCGACCCTGCCAGTACTCCTCGTCGCGCCGGTAGAGGGCGCTTTCGCGCAGCGCCACCTGCGCCAGGACGCAGTCCCGGAACGCCAGGTCGAGGGGTGGCAGGGCCGCGTTCGGGTCGAGGTACAGCCTCGCCAGCTCGCGCCCCAGGACACGCCAGCTCCAGCCATCGCCGATCAGCAGGTCGAAGCTCAGGAAGAGCCGCGTGCGTTCGCCGTCGATGCGGCAGGCCCGGATGTCGAAGAGGGGCCAGCGGTCCGCCGGCAAGACCTGGTGGGACATCTCGCGGCGGAGCTCGAGAAGTCGCTCGGCGCGCCGCTCCGGAGTCTCGTCGCGCAGGTCCTCGCTGAGCACGCGGTACTCCCCGACCTCCGCCACGACCTGTTGCAGGCCGTCCGGCCGCACCACCGCGCGGAGCATGCCGTGGCGCTCGATGAGCCGGTTCCAGGCCGCCTCGAGCCGTCGGAGGTCGAGCCCCGGCACGTCGATCTCGGTGTAAGAGTGGGTCGCCACGTTGCCCAGCTCGACACCCGAGCTCCGCCCGACCCAGTAGGCCTGCTGCACCTCCGTGAGCGGGAACGGCTCGCCCGCGGAGACGGGATCGGGCACCACCTGGGGACGCACCAAGACCCGCTCCTCACCGCCGTCGCGCAAGCGCTCGACCTCGCGGGCCAGCCGGGCAACGGTCGGGGCCGAGAACAGCAGCCGTAGCGGGACGTCGAGCCGCAGCTCGCGGCGCAACGCGTCGATCAACTCCGCGGCCAGCAGCGAGTGCCCGCCCAGCTCGAAGAAGTCGTCCTCGACCCCCAGTCCGTCGAAGCCCAGAACCCGCTGCCAGACCGTGAGGAGCCGCTCCTCGAGCGGAGTCCGCGGCGGCACCGCGGTACCTTGACCCCGGCGACGGGCGAGGGGCGCATGGACCTCGGGCACCTGCTCGGCCGGCAGGCTGGCCGCGAGCTCGGCGACCGGGCGGTCCGGTGCGCTGGCCGCGAGCTCGGCGAGCAGACCCGAGAGATGGTCGAGGAGGACCTTCGCCGCCTCGTCGCCATACCTCGAGCGGTCGTAGACCAGGTGCAGCCCCAGCCGCTCGGCGGGGTTGATCAGCAGGGTCAGCGCGTGGTGGGTGCGAGCGCCGTGGTGTTCGAACCCGCCGACGGTCAACGCCGCCTCGCGCCGCCGCGCCAGGTCGCGGGACACCGGATAGTTCTCGTAGACGAGCAAGCTCTCGAAGAGTGGCCGGTTCCACGGCACCTCACCGGCCCGGCGGAGCACCGCTCCCGGAGTGTGCTCGAGCTGCCGCAGCGACAGGTTGGTGTCACGCAGCTCGGCCAGGAAGGCGCCGAGGGGGGTCGTGGAGTTCCAGCGGAGCCGCAGCGGCAGGGTGTTGATGAACAGGCCGACGGTGCGCTCGATCCCTTCGAGCTCCACCGGCCGACCCGAAACCGTCACCCCGGTGATCACGTCCGTGTCGCCCGAGTAGGCGCCGCACAACAGCCCCCAGGCGGCCTGCACCAGGATCGCCGGAGTGTGACCCAGCGCTCGTGCATTGGCGCGCAGCGCCTCGCTGGCCGCCGCGGTCAGCTCGAGGGTCCGGTCGCCGTAGGGCGGCTCGGGAGGCTCTGGGAGCGGCGGCGCCGAGCGGCCCAAGCGGTTGGGACGGTGGAAGCCGGCGAGCCGGTCGCGCCACTGACGCTCGAGGCTCTCTTCGCCTTCCGCTTGCTGAAGCCAGGTGAAGTAGTCGCGATAGGGCCGCGCCGGCGGCAGCTGGACCTCATGACCTTCGGAGAGCGCACGGTAGCGGGCGAAAAGCTCCTCGAGCAACAGGGGCTGGCACCAGCCGTCCATCAGCAGGTGATGGTGATCCCAGACCAGGTGGTGGAGCCGGTCGCCACCCCGCAGCAACGCCAGGCGCATCAGCGGCGGCCTGTTGAGGGCGAAGGGTTGCCGCCGGCTGTCGGCAGCGTAGCCTTCGAGCCTGCGCCGCCGGGTCTCGGCGTCCAGGTCGCGCCAATCCTCGTAGTGGATCGGCAGCTCGACGCTGCGCAGCATCACCTGCCGGGGCCGGTCCTGGTCCTTCCACACGAAGCAGGTGCGCAGGGCCGCGTTGCGCGCCAGCGTGTCCTGCCAGGCGCGCGTGAAGAGGTCGCGATCGAGCTCCCCTTCGAGCGAACAAACCAGCTGCTCGATATGCACGCCGCGGTCACCGGCCAGGATGCTCTCGAAGAGCATGCCCTCCTGCGCCGTGGTCAGTGGCAGGATCGCCTCCACCGCCTTGGCGACGGCGGGGGCAGGCCGGCTGCGTTCGAGGGTCTGCTCAGCCAAGGTCGATCTCTCCCAGGATGCTCTCGAGCTGGTCGTCGGTAAGGGCCGACTCGGGGAAGTCGGAGGGCGCGTAGACCGCGGTGTCGCCGCCCAACGAGGCCTCGACCAGCGCCTCGAGGTGGTCTGCGACCGCGCGGCCCAACCGGTCGACGGTTTCCCGCCGATGGAGGTCGCGGCTGTAGGCGAAGAGCAGTCGCAAACGACCGGACTCGACGCCGGCGGCGATCTCGAGGGCATAGGCCCGCCGCTGCGCCGGGTCGCGCACCGGTCCCGCCGACGCGGCGGCCGGTGAGAAGAACGACTCGGCGGGCAAGGCCCGGTCGAGGCGACCGAGATAGTTGAAGGCCACCTCGGAAGCGGGGATCGCCGCCAACCGCGCCTCGATCTCGGGCGCGCGCCGGCAGTAGCGCAACAATCCGTAGCCGATCCCTCGGTGCGGGACGGCGCGCAGCGTCTCCTTGACCCGCCGCAGGACCAGCGAAGGGGACTCCTCCGCCGACACGTCGAGGAGGACCGGGTAGAGGGCCGCGAACCAGCCGACCGTGCGGCTGATATCGAGGTCGGTGGTCCACTCGAGGTCCTCGCGACCATGACCCTCGAGGTCGATCTGGACCGCCGTTGCCGCCGTGTGCTCCGCCAGCGCCAGCGCGAGGGCCGCCACCATCACCTCCTCCGGCCGCGCGTAGGTGGCCGCCGGCACCTCCTCGAGGAGGCGTCCGGTGACCGCCGCGTCGAGCTCGACCGAGATCACCTCGTTGCTCGCCACCCGGTTGTCGCCCTCGGCCAGGTCCGTGGCGAGACGCCCGGCCCTCGCCCAGTCCTGGCCGATCCACCACGAGACTTCGTCATCGAGATCACCGGCACCGATCGCCTCGACCAGACGGCCGCTCCACTCGCCGAAGCCGGCGGAGGCGGGTGGAAGATGAACCTCGTCGCCGCGCTCGCCGGCGCGGTAGGCGAGCTCCAGGTCCGCCAGGACCATGCGCCAGGAAACGCCGTCGATCAGCAGGTGGTGGGCGCACAACAAGAGGTGTTGGGGCGAGTCCGATCCGAGCTCGAAGAGCACGACCCGGAAGAGGGGCCCACGCGCGAGATCGAAGCCGGCCTGGACCGCCGCCGCGGCCGCCTCGAGCCCCGCGGAGCGCTGCTCCGGCTCCAGCGCCGATAGATCGACGAGGCTGAAGACCTCTTCCGGTGTGCGGGTCGAGTAGCGCTGGGTACGAACCCCACCCTCGAGCGGGAATACCAGACGCAGACCGTGGTGGGTACGGACCAGCTCCGTCACCGCCCGGCCGAGGGATTTCGCCTCGAGACGCCGTCGGCTGGCCAGGAAAACCGACTGGTTGTAGTGCTGCGGCGCCGTCTCGACGAGGTCGAAAAACCGGCGCTGGATCGGCAGCAGCTCGACCTCGCCTTCGGGTACGGCGGTCCGTGGCGTCCTCTGCTGGGCACTCCCGAGGGTTTCGGCGACCCGGGCCAGCTGCGCCACCGTCGGGTGCTCGAAGACCTGCCGCGGCAACACCGCGACACCCTGGGCACGGGCTCGCGCGACGATCTGGATGGCCAAGATCGAGTCGCCACCGACGGCGATGAAATCGTCGTCGACACCGATCGAACCCCGTTGCAGGACCTCGCGCCAGATCTCGAGCAGGGTCGCCTCGACGGCGCTCGACGCCGCCGCCGGGGTCTCACGGTGCTCGGAGGCACGGGGCCGGAGGGCTCGGCGGTCGAGCTTGCCGCTGGCCGCCCGGGGCATCGCGTCGAGGCGCTCGAAGTGGGTCGGCACCATGTAGTCGGGAAGCTTGAGGCCGAGATCACGGCGCAGCTCCGCCGCCTCCGCGGAACGCCCCTCGGCGGCGGTCCAGTAGGCCTCGAGGCGCTGGTGCCCGGCGGCGGTGGCGCGGGCCACGACGGCGACCTCGTGCACCGCCGGGTGTTGCGCCAAGAGCGACTCGATCTCCTGGAGCTCGACCCGGTAGCCGCGGATCTTGACCTGCTGGTCCCCACGCCCCAGGTAGACCAGACGGTTCTGGGCGTCGAGCCGCACCTGATCGCCGCTGCGGTAAAGCCGGGCGCCGGGACCGCTGGCGAAGGGGTCCGGCACGAAGCGCTCGGCGGTCAGGGCGGGACGACCGCGGTAGCCGCGGGCGATCTGCGCACCGCCGATGAGCAGCTCACCGCGGGCACCGGCGGGCAACAAGCGGAAGCCACGGTCGACGACATACAGGCGGACCCCGTCGAGGGCGAGGCCGATGGGCACGGCCCCGCCCTCGGCCTCGCCCGCCGAGAGCTCGTAGGCCGCGCAACCGACCACCGTCTCGGTGGGGCCGTATTCGTTGATCACCCGTTGCCCGGGGCACCGCTCGGCCCAGCCGCGCAGCTGCTCGCCGCGCAAGGCTTCACCGCCGACCACCAGGCAGCCGGGAGCCCAGGTCTCCGCCGCGCCGCTGGGCAACTGGCCCTCGAGGGCCTCGAGGTGGGCCGGCGTCAGCTTGAGCAGGGCGTGCCGGTCGCCGCGCCCGAGCTCGCCCACCAGCGGGTCGAGGCCATCGCCCTCGGGCACCAGCGTGACCTGTGCGCCGGCGGCGAGACAGGCCAGGAGGCTGGTCACGGCCAGGTCGAAGGCAAAGGACGAGTGGAGCATCGCTCCCGGTCTCCCTGGCGCGATGGCATAGGTCGAAATCGCCCACTCGAGATAGTTGGCGAGGTCGGCATGGGGCACCAAGATGCCCTTGGGTCTGCCGGTGGAACCCGAGGTGAAGATCAGATAGGCGCCGTGCGCGGGCGCCAAGGAGGGGGTCAGAGGCTGCGTAGCGTCGGGAACGAGTCGCAACGGATCCTCGTCGTCGTCCCCTCCCCAGGAATCCCACAGGTCTCCGCCGCCGTTGCCTGCCTCGTCTTCGAAGGTCGCACCTTCGAGCAGCACCGTCACCGGGCGCCGGGTGGGCAGCTGGAGGAGCAGCTCCGGATGGGTCAGAGCCACCCGCGGCGCGGCGTCCTCGAACATGCCGGCGATGCGCTCGCCGGGCAGCGTCGGATCGACGGGGAGGTAGGCCCCGCCCGCCGCCAGCACCGCCAACACCGCGGTCACCATCTCGGGACGCCGGTCGAAGCACACGGCGACGACTTCGTCGGGACCGACGCCGAGCCCCTGGAGGTGGTGGGCCAACGGCCAAACCCGTGCCGCCAGCTCGCCATAGCTCAGCCGTTCCTCGCCCCAGGCGATGGCCGCCGCTTGCGGCCGGTCCGCGACGTGGGCGGCGAACCGCCGGTGGACGAAGGGCTCGCCGAGCGTCGGCCCCTCGGTCGACCCGGTTGCCGCCAGCACCTCCCGGCGCGCGGCGTCGGAGAGCAACGGCAGCGCCGCGACAGACTGCTCCGGTGTCTCGAGGGCGGCTTCGAGGAGCGTCGTCAGCGCCTCGAGCCAGCGCTCGATGGTCCGCCTCTCGAACAGGTCGGTGTCGTACTCGAAGGCGAGCAGCAGACCGTCGCGACGCCGCTCGCCGAGCAGTGTCAGGTCGAACTTGGCGACCGGTTTGCTCGGCTCGAGGGGTCGGATCTCGAGCCCCGGGATCTCCAGCTGAGTCCGCTGGCGGTCCTGCCAGTCGAAGAAGAGACGGACGAAGGGCTGACCGCTCCCCTCCTCCGCGCCGAGGGCGCGGATCAGCTGGTAGTAGGGCAGCTCCTGGTGCACCGCCGCGCCGAGCACCGTCCGCCGTACGCGGCCGAGCAGCTCCGCGAAGCTCGGTGCGCCGGAGAGCCGGCAGCGCAGGGGCACGGTATTGACGAAGAAGCCCACCAGCTCCTCGGCGCCCGCGGAGCCTCGGAGCGTCGCGGCACTCCCCACCGCCAGGTCACCGCGGTCCGCCACGGCTCCGAGGAAGGCGGCGTAGGCCGCTAGCAGGGTCATGAACGGGGTGACGTCGAAGCGCCGGGACAATCCCTCGAGGGCCAAGGCCGTGGCTTCCGGCAGACGCTCCTCGACCCGTTCGCCGCGGAACGAAGCCACCGCCGGTCGCGGCCGGTCGGTGGGCACCTCGAGAGGCTCGAGCCCGCCGAGCTCGCGCCGCCACCACTCCCGGAGCCGTTCTCCCCGTACCCCGGCGACCCGGTCCCGCTGCCACTGGGCCCAGTCGGCGTACTGGACGGCCAGCTCGGGCAAAGGCGAGGGAGCGCCGCCGGCGGCCGCGGCGTAGAGCTCGGTGAGCTCTCGGACGAAGACCTCCATCGACCAGCCGTCGAAGACGATGTGGTGGACCACCCAGAGGACCAGGTGACGCTGCTCGTCGAGGCGCCACAGGGCGAGTCGCCACAGCGGCGTCCGCTCGAGGTCGAACGGTTGCCAGGCGAGCTCCTCGGCCTGCCGGCGGGCCGTCGATCGCGCCTCTTCCAAGCCCGCCGGCCGCAAATCGGTGATGGCCGCCGGTGGCAGCACCCGCTCGGGGTGCCAGAGCGCCGACGCGCCGGGGCCGTCGATGCGCTGGACGATTCCGTCGGGACTCTCCTCGAAACGCGTCCGCAAGGCCTCGTGGCGACGAACGATCTCCGACACCGTCTCGGCCAGCCGCCGTTCGTCGAGACGGCCCTCGACCTCGAGCATCACCGGCATGTTGTAGGCACCGCTGGCTGCGCTCATGCGGTGCAGCGAGAACAGGCGTTCCTGGCCAGGGCCCGCCGGCATCCCCGTGGCGGACCTGGGCACCGGTACCGGTCTCGTAGCCAGGGCCTCGGGTTCCTCTCCACCGGCTGCCTCGAGACGCAGCGCCAGGCGCCGTGCCATCTGGACCGGCTGCGAGGCTTCGAAGACGTCGAGCAACGAAAGCCGTACCCCGAAGCTCCGCTCGAGGCGGTTGAGCAGACGGGTGGCGAGCAACGAATGCCCCCCGAGGTCGAAGAAGCCGTCGTCGGGGCCGACGTCCTCGCGGCGCAAGAGCTCCTGCCACAGGCCCACCAACACCTCTTCGAGAGCTCCCGAGGGCGCTCGCCCGGGTTCCGGAGCCTCCTCCGGCGGTGCCGGCAGCGCCCGGCGGTCGAGCTTGCCGTTGGCGGTGCGGGGAAGGGTCTCGAGCGCGACGAAGCGTGCCGGCACCATGTACTCGGGCAACCGCTCGCTCAAGGCCTCGCGAAGCTCGCGGTCGGTGGGCAGTGCCGCGCCGGCGGGCACCAGGTAGGCGAGCAGACGCTGCTCGTCTCCCTTGCCGTCGACCAGCACCACGGCCTGGGCCACTGCCGGCTGCGCCTCGAGGGCGGCGGCGATCTCGCCCAGCTCGATGCGATAGCCGCGGATCTTGACCTGCCAGTCGGCGCGCCCCAGATAGACGAGCTCGCCGTCCTCGAGGCGGCGCGCCAGGTCGCCGCTGCGGTAGATCCGGCCGCCGGCGGCGGCGGCGTGGCTCGGATCGGGGACGAAGCGCCGGGCGGTGAGCGCCGGCCGTCCCAGATAGCCGTGGGCGAGGCCGGCGCCGGAAACGCAGATTTCCCCGGTGACGCCAAAGGGCACCAGCGATCCCGCGGCGTCGAGGAGTTGGATGCGCAGGGAAGCCAGCGGCTGCCCGATGACGCTCACCCCCGCTTCGGCGTCTCGGCGGGTGACCTCGCGGTAGGTGACGTGGACCGTGGTCTCGGTGATGCCATACATGTTGACCAGCCGCGGCCGCCGATCGCCAAAGCGGTCGAACCACGGAAGGAGCGAGGCCATCTCGAGAGCCTCGCCGGCAAAGACGACCCATTGGAGGGCCGGCGCCTCGGCGGCTCCCGGAGCCAGCGCCACTGCCGACACCTGCCGGAAGAGGGTCGGCGTCTGGTTGAGCACCGTCACCCCCTTCTCCACCACCCGGCGCCAGACCTCGGCAGGGCTTTGCACCACCCGCCGAGGCACCACCCAGAGCAGGCCGCCCCAGGCCAGCGCCCCCCACATCTCCCACACCGAAACGTCGAAGGCGTAGGAGTGGAGCAAGAGCCACACGTCGTCGGCGCCGAAGCCATAGCGGTCATGACCGGTGTCGAGGAGCGAACCCACGGCTCCGTGACTGACCACGACCCCCTTGGGCCGGCCGGTGGAGCCGGAGGTGTAGATGACGTAGGCGGGCATCTCCGCCGGGATGGGGAACGGCGGCAGCGGCTCCTCGGCCTCGGCGAGGAGCTCCTCGACGGCCGCCACCGCCAACCCCGCCGCCGCCAGCTCGGCGTCGCCGCCGAGCTCGCCGCGCAGGGTCGGGTCCGCGATCAGGAGGCGCGCCCCCGAATCGCCGAGGATGAATCGAGCCCGCTCCGCCGGCACGACGGGATCGACCGGCACGTAGGTGGCGCCGGCACCGAGGACTCCGAGGATCGCCACCGGTAGATCGAGATCACGGCGGACGAAGATCCCTACCCGCTGACCGGGCTCGACGCCGCGCCGGCGAAGCGCCGCCGACAGGCGTCCGGCCCGCCGGGCGAGCTCGTCATAGCTCAGCCGACGGTCGTCGCAGGCCACCGCCGGCGCCGCCCCACGCCGGGCCACCTGACGGTGGAAGCGCTCGACCAGGGACTCCGGCGCCGCGCGGCGCGGCACGGGGCCCAGGAGACGGGGGCGCTCGCCCTCGTCGACCAGCGGCAGGGTCCACACATCGGCCTCCGGCGCCGCGGCGATGCCCGCCGCCAACCGCCGAAGACCACGAGCCATGCGATCGACCGTCGAGGCGTCGAAGAGCTGGCGGTTGTACTCGATCTCGCCCTCGACACCCTGCTCGCCAACCGTCGCCAGGAGCGTCAAGTCGAACTTGGCGTCACCGCTCGCCGCCGCCATCGGCTCCATTACCAGCCCCGGCACGTCGAGGCTACGACCGCGCGCCTGGTGAAGCACGAACCACACCTGGAACAGCGGGTTGAAGCCGAGCTCACGGCCCCGGCGGAGGTCCTCCACCAAGGTCTCGAAGGCGACGCCACCGTGTTTCTGAGCGTCGAGCACCGTCTCGCGGACGACCCCCAGGACCTCCGCGAAGGTACGGACCTCGTCGAGGCGGCTGCGCAGCACCAAGGTGTCGACGAAGAAGCCGATCAAGGGCTCGGTCTCGACCTGGCGGCGACCTGCGCTGGGGGCGCCGACGGACAGGTCGCGCTGCCCCGTCCAGCGTGCCAGGAGCAGCTGGAAAAGCGCCAAGAAGGTCATGAAGGGCGTGGCGCCGGTGCCGCGGCCGATCTCGAGAAGGGCTTCGGTGAGCCGCGGTTCGAGGGCGAAGGGCCGGCGTCCACCGCGGTGGTCGGGACGCGGCGGTCGCGGCCGGTCGAGGGGCAGCTCGAGGACCTCCGGCGCCCCCGCCAGCCGCCGCCGCCAGTGTTCGAGCTCGTGCTCCTCATCGACGTGACGGTGCCGCCAAAGGGCGTAGTCGCGGAACTGCAACTCCAGCTCGGGGAGCTCCGGGCGTCGGTCTTCGCGCCGCGCCCGGTAGAGCTCGGCCACCTCGCGCAGCAGGATGTCCATCGAGTCCTCGTCGCAGACCACGTGATGGCTGACCAGACAAAGCGCGTGCTCACCGTCCGCGAGGCGCGCCAGCCACAGGCGCAGCAGCGGTTCGGCCTGGAGGTCGAAGGCGGTCGCGGCGAGGCGCTGGGCGGTCGCGGCGAAGACCCGCTGGCGGTCGCCGGGAGCGAGCCGGGATAGGTCCGTCGAACGGCGCGGTATCGGCCGCTCCGAGTGGACCACCTGCACCGGCCGCTCCTCGATGCTGGTGAAGGCGGTGCGCAGGATCTCGTGGCGGGCGACGACACCGTCGAGGGCATGCCACAACGCCGGCGGATCGAGGTCGCCGAGGAGCCGGAACGCAACGGTGACGTTGTAGGCGGTGGACCGTGGATCGAGCTGTTGGAGGAACCACAGGCGGCGTTGGGCGGAGGTCTGCGGCACCTCGAGATCCCGCGGCACCCGGATGACCCGCTCGCTGGCGGCGGCACCCGCGGAGCGCCGGGCCTCGACCTCGGCGGCCAGCTGGGTCATCGTCGGACGCTCGAAGAAGACCGCCAGCGGGACCTCGACGCCGCACGCCTCCTGCACTCGGGCGAGCACCCGGATGGCGAGCAGCGAGTGACCGCCGAGACCGAAGAAGCTGTCATCGCGGCCCACTCGAGGCAGCCCGAGGACCGAAGCCCAGATCTCCGCCAGCCGTTCCTCGAGCGCCCCCCGGGGCGGCTCGTAACCCCGGCGCTGGCGGTCCAGAGCCTGCGGGTCGGGCAAGGCCTTGCGATCGACTTTTCCGGTCAGCGTCCTCGGCAGCTCGTCGAGACGCAGGATCAGCGACGGCACGAGGGCGTCCGCCAGGAGCTTGGCGCAGTGCCGCCGGAGCTCCTCTTCACCGAGCGGATCGTCGCCTAGCTGCTGCGAGCCGACGAAGTAGGCGCAGAGCTGCTGCTCGCCGCTCGCCGAGCGATGCTCGACCACCGCCACGTCCCCGACGCCGGGATGCTGACGCAGGGCGTTCTCGATCTCGCCGAGCTCGACCCGCATGCCGCGCAGCTTGATCTGCTGGTCTCGCCGGCCGAGGAACTCGAGCTCACCGGTCTCGAGCTCGCGGCC
>JAGQSE010000075.1 GCA_020439725.1 Acidobacteriota bacterium | reverse complement strand
ACCGAGCGTCAGCGCCAGGATCGTCTCGAAGGAAGGCGAGCCGTCCAACCGCGCGAGAGCGGACATGGTCACCAGGCCGAGGGCGACGAGCATCGCGAAGGCGACCGGGAAGAAGGCCGGGACCCCGAGGGACGCCTGGCGCAGGGCGAGGGCGAACAGCACGACCACCCCGAGCATCCAGGGCCAGAACTCGGCCCTCGACGCCACGCCGGCACAGGCCCCGAAGATGGTGATGGGCAGGAAGGTTCCAAGGATGCCTACCGCCGGCAACCAGCTCAGCACGGTACGGCGCCCATTGTCGACCGCGGCGCGGGCCGAGATCTCGAGGTCGAGGTGGAAGATCACCACCCAACCGACCAGGACCGCAACGACCTCGAGGTCCTGGGAGATCGACGGCAGGGACCGCCCGAGCCAGACCAAGCCGTTCAAGGCGACACCGGCGGCGGCTCCAAGGCGTAGCCAGGGCTCGCCGAGACGCCGGGCGAGCCATACCGCCGCCACCGCCAGCAGCGCCAGCAAGACCCCGAGCGGCACGAGATGCTCGCCGAACTCGGCGCTGGCGGAAAAACGCACCGAGAACAGGAAGGGCAACAACAACCCGGCCCCCCGCAGCGTCGTCCAGGCGTCGCCTTCCGCACCCGCCGAGCCGCCCCAGGTGCTGGTCACGACGAAGACCAGCGCAAAGGCCGCGAGGACCGCGAGTCCCGAGCCAAGACCCAGCGAGCTGACCGTCCCGGCCAACCACAGGGCGACGTAGACCGAGGTGACCAGCAGGCTGAGGGCGCCGAGGACGGGCCAGGAGTGGCGCCGCGACAGGACCAGGATCCCCAGGTTGAGCAGCATCAGGTAGCCGAAGAGACCGATGGGATCATCCCGCAGCGAGCTCAGCAGGAGCGGCGCCACGAATCCACCGGAAAGCCCCAGAACCGCCACCACCAGCGAGCGGTGACGCCACGCCAGGCCGGCGCAGGCGCCGGTGACGAGCACCATCAGCACGAAGGCGAGGAGCGAAGGGATCAGGTGGTAGAGCGAGTGTCCCGCCCACACGGCTCCGTAGAGCATGACGATGCCGGCGCCGGCCACCGCATCGGCGGTGATGCCGTAGTCGCGGCGGCGCATGACCTCGGACGCGGTGAGGGTGCCGAGCCCTGCGAGCATCGCCAGGGTGACCCGCACGATCGGCGGGAAGTAGCCCTGCTCGACCGCGTACTTGAGGAAGAGGAGCGCCGCCAGCGCCAACACCACGCCCCCGACCACCGCGGCGCCGCGGATCCCGAGCCAGCGCTCCCACTCGATGCCGCCGGAAGGGCGGGCCGCCGGCGGTGGTGGCGAGGGCGGCGTGGGCGGCGTGGCGTGCGGCGGCACGACCTCCGACGGCGAGGCCTCCGGCGGCGAGATCGGTGGCGCGACCTCGTCCTGGCTCGAGATGGTGTCCGGAGCAAGCTCTTCGGCGGCCTCTCGGCTCTCCGCGCCTTCGATCGCACCCTCTCGAAGCGCAGCCGCCTCGGCCTGCTCCCGCAGCCGCAACGCTGCGGCCATCTCCTTGACCGAGATGGGCTCCGCCGGGGTTTCGGGGCCCGCGACGACCGCCGGCCTCGAGGCCGCTTCGGGGGCAGGCAAGGGTACCGCGTCGGCGGGAGCGGATTCGCCGCTGGTTTCGAGCTGGTCGACGCGCTTCCTGAGGAGGTCGAGCTCGATCTCGAGCCGGGCGGTCTCTTGCCGGGCGAGCGAGGACCGGCGCCAGGCGACCACCGACAGGATCACCACGGCGAAGATCGCGAGGAAGGAAAAACACTCCATGCGTTGGATCGGACCGCTTGCTGGTACCCGAGTCTATCAGGTGCGTCGCCGCCACCGAACCCCGAGCGACGCTGCCCCTGGCATGCCGCCTCGTTGGAGGGCTTCCGCTACCCTGGCGGAGCGGGGAAAATGGTGGGCCCCCGCGGATCGGCCACATCATGGACCTCTCCTTCACCGACGTCGCGAACCCCCTGACCCGCACCGGCGGCTACCTCGCCGGCGTCACCTCCCATTCGCTCCAGCCCTACCGCGGTTGCCCGCTGGGGAGCTCCCTGTGCGGTGTCGGCTGCTATGTCCAGCACAACCCCTGGTTGACTCGGGGCCGCCGCTGGGGATCCTTCCTCGAGATCCGCCAGAGCACCGCCCAGGCCTATCTCTCCCACGCACCGCGAGAACGCCGCTGGGCGCACCGCAAGGGCAGCCGTTTCTCGATCTTTCTGGCGAGCTCCACCGAGCCTTTTCCACCCCAGGAGCGGCGTTATGGCGTGACCGCTGCACTGCTCGAAGCGATGCTCGTAGAACCCCCCGACGAGCTGGTGGTGCAGACCCACAGCGCCGCCGTCACCGACCATCGAGGGTCTCTCCTCGAGCTCTCTCGCCGCTGCCGGTTGCGGGTCCACGTGTCTATCGAGAGCGACCGCGAGACGCTCCCCGGGCTGCCACCGCCGGGCAGCCCCGTGGCCCGTCGATTCGACGCGGCGCGGACGCTCCACGAGGCCGGGCTCGAGACGGTGATCACGGTGGCGCCGCTCCTTCCCCTCCTCGACGCCGAGACGTTCTTCCGCCGGGCCGCGGCGTCGGCCGGCGCCCTGGTCCTCGATCATTTCGTCGGTGGCGACGGTACACCGGACGGCCGGCGGACCCACCGGACGGCACTGCCCGCGGCGATGGAGGCGGTCGAGCCGGGCTCGTCGAGCCCCGAGTACCTCGAGCGGGTCCTCGAGATCGCGCGCCGCGTCTTCCCGGGGCCCATCGGTGTCGGTGCCGACGGTTTCGCCGCGCGCTACCGGGCGGGGGCGGCATGAAGCGGCGCTGGTGGTGGGTGGCACCCGCCGTCGTCCTGGTGGCCCTCGCCGCTCGTCTCGAGGTGCCGGTTCCCGGGAGCCCCGTACCGGTGAGCGCCCAGACCCTCGCCGTGGTGG
>JAGQSE010000074.1 GCA_020439725.1 Acidobacteriota bacterium | reverse complement strand
AAGGCGGAGACCGGGTCGGTGGCCAGGGCGCGCTCGTAGGCGCTCAGCAGGCGCCGGCCGCGACCGACGCCGCAGGGGTTGTTGTGCTTGACGATGACCACCGCTGGCTCGTCGAACTGCGCCACCATCTTGCGGGCCGCGTCGGCGTCGAGGAGGTTGTTCCACGACAGCTCCTTGCCCTGGAGCACCTGTATGCCCCCGAACAGGCCGGCGCCCTCGCGGTGGCGGTAGACCGCGGCCCGCTGGTGCGGGTTCTCGCCATAGCGCGGGGTCATGACGCGATCGAGCTCGACCTCGACGTGCTCGCTGAGGTTTTGGCCGACGCCGCCCGGCTGTGCCTCGCCCTCCGCAGGGGAGAGCTGACCGGCGAGCCAGGTGGAGATCGCCCGGTCGTAGTGGGCGGTGTGCTCGAAGGCGGCCAGGGCGAGGTCACGGCGCATCGCCTCGGGGATGACGCCGTCGCCGCTGGTCAGGGCCTCGAGCACCGCCGGGTAGTCGTCGGGGCGGACGACGACGGTGACCCCGCTGTGGTTCTTGGCGGCGGCGCGGATCATCGTCGGCCCGCCGATGTCGATCATCTCGACGACCTCGGCGTAGGTGGCGTCCTCGGCGGCGGCGGTGCGCTCGAAGGGGTAGAGGTTCACGGCCACCAGGTCGATGGGGATGATGCCGTGCTCCTTGAGCTGTCCCAGGTGCGCCGCGACGCCGCGGTCGGCCAGGATGCCGCCGTGGATCCGAGGGTGGAGCGTCTTGACCCGGCCGTCGAGGATCTCCGGGAAGCCCGTGGCCTCGGCGACGCGGACGACGGGCACCCCCTCCTGCTCGAGGAACGCGGCGGTGCCACCGGTCGAGAGGATCTCGATGCCGCGCTCGTGGAGCCCGCGGGCGAAGGGGGCGAGACCGGACTTGTCGGAAACCGAGATCAAGGCGCGACGAACTGGCAGCATGGCGACGGTCCTTTGGGTTGGGCCTCCGCGGGACGGGGCGGGGCGGTCGGGGCTCAGCGGGCGGCGACGTCGGTGCGCGGGATCAAGACCAGGCCTTCGCCGCGCACCGGCAGCCCGCGGCGCTGATCGATGCCACCGGCCTTGACCCATACCCAGCGCAGCACCTCGGCGATGTCGGTGAGGGCGTGGCTGTGGCAGAGCGCCGCGATCCCGAAAGCGGTGGAGCGGTCGTCGAAGAAGCGGCGGCCGTCGACGGTGCCGATGCGCCGGTACTCCTCCCCGATCCGCGGGTAGAGCTTGCGGCTCCGGGCGAAGGTCTGGTCGAGCATGCCGTCCAAGGACGAGGCTCGCTGCACCGCCGGCCGGAGGCCGTAGAAGACGGTCTGGATGCGCGGCTCGGTGCTCTCGAGGTAGCGCGCGAAGTCGGCGAAGTAGGCCCCTTCCTGCGGGTCGCCGGCGGAGGTGTTGAGAGGGAAGTTGGCGTCCGACACGTAGTGTGCCACCACGCCCAAGCGGTAGACGACCTCCTCCAGCGGACGATGGGCCTCGATGGCGGCCACCGCGCCGCTGGCCTCGTAAAGGACCGTGGCGCGGAGCGCACCACCGTCCTCCTCCTGGCGGTGGCGGGCGGCGTTGCCGTCCTCGAAGGCCGCCAGCACGCCCTTGCGATAGTCGTCGCGGTACTTGGCGATCAGGTGCAGCAGATCCGGCGGAGCCAGCCGCGCCGCCGATTCGGCGATCTCGACCTGGCTCTGCGGTGTCCAGGCGAAGGCCGGCACCGAGGCCAGCGACGCACAGACCCAGACCACGACCAGCAAACGGCTCCCCCGGCTTCTCAGCATGGCCGCCATTCTAACCAACGGTGAGGCCGAACGCTCGTGGAGTTGTCTCCACTCTTCGTCAGGATCGGCGCTTTTTCCTCAGGTTGCTTCCCGGGGTACGATGCCGCCATGAGAATGACCCTGGGTACGGTAGCGGCGGACGGCACGATCGTGATCGGCGGCGAGCCTCTTCCCGCTGGCAGCCGGGTCACCGTCCTCGCACCGGAGGTCGATGACGATGCCTTCCGGCTCACCGCCTCCGAAGAGACCGAGCTCGAAGCCGCGATCCGAGATTGTGAGGCTGGCGAAGCGCTGTCGGGGGACGAGCTCCTCGCAAGGCTCCGGAAGGATCGTTGAGGGAGCCGCTATCACTGCGCGTAGCGCCGTAGGCAAAAGAGCCCCGGCGGAACGTGGGTCCCGCCGGGGCGATGACAGAGGAGCTCGGGGTCAGCCCCCGAAACGACGGCCCCGGAAGTAACCCGGGTCGAAGTCGAGCAGCGGTTCCGTCGGCCACGGCTCGCGGCAGATCTCCGGATGGAAGACGCACAGGTCCAAGATGTCTTCGCGGAAGTGGTCGCACAGGGGGCCGTCATAGCGCCGGCCGCAGTCGATGCGGGTGAACTGACAGCCGGGGGCCAGCGGGTTGATGTCGCAGGCGTCGATGGTGATCGCCGCACCCAGATCGAGGCGCGGGTAGGTGATGCCGTTGCGCGGGTCGGTGATCGGCTTGCCGCTCTGCACCAGCCGCTGGATGGTCTCGTCGACGTGCTCCCAGCGGTAGAAGCCGCGCAACGCGGCCACCGCGCCGGCGACGTGGGGCGCCGCCTGAGAGGTGCCGATGGCGATCCAGCCGCCGGCCGTGATGCGGTCACCGGGGGCGAGCAGGTCGAGCTCGGGGCCGCCGTTCGAGAAGCAGCTCACCGTGTCCTTGGGCGTACCGAAGGCCTCGGCGCAGACGCCGCCCTGGTAGATCGAGGTGTCGGTGATCTTGTCGTCGGTCACCGAGCCCACCGATAGCGCCAGCGACGAGCACGCGGGCTCGCCGAGACGGTTGGCGTCGGCGTCGTTGCCCGAAGAAACCACCGGGACGATGCCGTACCAGCGGAGCAGATCGAAGGCCTGGTAGTAGGCGCTCGACGTCAAGTCGGCGAAACACCAGCTGTATTGACGGCGACTGCCGAGGCTCAGGTTCACCGCCGCGATCTTGTGCCAATAGGAGTTCCGGACCGTCCAGTTGAGGGCGTCGAGGATGTCGTCGAGCTCGGCGCCGAAGTTGCCGTTCTTCCACTGGAAGACGTCGAAGACGATGATCTTCGCGCCGGGAGCGACGCCGTGGACGATGGCCGTGACGTTGGTGCCGTGCCCGTTGTCGTCGCGGGCGCCGTCATCGGGAGCGAAGTCGCGGACGTAGGAGATCGCGCAGTTGGGGTCGCCGGGGGCGTTGCAGCTGCCGAAGGACGGGTGCTTGTAGTCGACCCCGGTGTCGATGACCACCACCGAAACGCCATGCCCCAGCTCCATGCTGTGGGACTGAGCGAAGGCGTCCGCCGTCGCCCAGTTGATCAGCGCCTTGCTCTGGACCAGGGTCTTCTCGAACCAGCGGTTCTCGTTGAGACCCAGGACCCCCTCGTTGAGGGCGAGGGCTTGAGCCTGCTCGGCGTTTTCCACCTGCAGCTCGACGACGGGGAGGCTGTCGTACTCGCGCACGACCTCGAAGGTCATGTCCTTCTTGGCCAGGTCATCGAGGACCTTCTCCTTGCCCAGGGTGATCAACGCGGTGTTGTACTCGAGCTGTCCCTGGAGCCCTTCCTCCTCGTCGACCGACTGGAAGAGCATCCGCTGGGCGCCGCTGGCGGGCCGCATGGTGATCAGGAGGTCCTGCTTCTGGCCGGCGAGCAGAGCCTCGATGGTCTCCTGGGACAGGTCGCTCTTCTTGGCCATCAGCGCCGAGAACTCCTTGGCGTCGACACCGGCGGCGCCGGCGGCGGCGGGCAGCGCTACGGCCAGAGCCAGGCCGAGGGCGAGACAGGGGTGGAGCGACCGGCGTTTGGCGGAGACTCGGGTCTTCGAACGATGCGATGTCATGGTACGTCTCTCCTCGGGGAGCCATGCCGGACCTTGAGGGCGCCCGGCGATGCGGCTCCCGTCGTGGATGCGCCCCGTGCTGGCGGGACGCGTCATGGGATTTCGAGCCCTCCGCGGTCGCCGGAATGGCTTCCGTGGGAGCTCGGGCTGCATTCTCCGTGACAGACGCACTCGAGATGAATCGATCTCACGCGATATGGAAAAAAGTTGATATCTGTGTCCTGGCCCTGACGCCGGGGAAGCCGAAGACAGGGCGGCGGCGAGGCGGTGTTTCGGGTATCATGTGCCGTCGAGACGAGGCGGTAATCCGGCGAAGCGCTGCGCGAACCGCCGCGCGAACCGCCGCTTTACCGACCCGGATCCAGCCACCCGAGCCACGGCAGCCCATCGCACGATGACCGAGTACAACGCCCAGCAGATCGAGGTCCTGAAGGGCCTCGAGCCGGTGCGCAAGCGCCCCGGCATGTACACCCTCACCGACCGGCCCAACCACCTCGCCCAGGAGGTCATCGACAACTCCGTCGACGAGGCCATCGCCGGGCATTGCAAAACCATCGGCGTCACGCTCCACGATGACGGTTCGGTGAGCGTCGAGGACGACGGTCGCGGCATGCCCGTGGACCGCCACGCGGGGGAGAAGGTGTCGGGTGTCGAGGTGATCCTCACGCGGCTCCATGCGGGTGCCAAGTTCTCGGGCAAGAACTACCGCTTCTCGGGCGGTCTCCATGGTGTCGGCGTGTCGGTGGTCAACGCCCTTTCGAAGCGTCTCGAGGTATGGGTGCGGCGCGGTGGCAAAGAGCACCACATGGTCTTCGCCGACGGGGGGCGCAAGGTCCAGGACCTCAAGGTCATCGGTACGGTCGGCCAGCGCAACACCGGCACCACGGTGCGTTTCTGGCCCGACGCGCAGTATTTCGACTCGCCCAACCTGAGCGTGCCGCGGCTCAAACGAGCGCTCCGCGCCAAGGCGGTGTTGTGTCCGGGGTTGACCCTCAGCTTCAGGCACGAGGGCAAGCCCGAGGACGACGAAAGCTGGTGTTACCAGGAAGGTCTCACCGACTACCTGCTGGCGGAGCTCGAGGACGTCGAGCGCATCCCCACCGAGCCGTTCGTCGGCGAGCACGGTGACGACGAGCACGAGATCGAGTGGGCGGTCACCTGGTTGCCTGACGAGGGGGAGCCCGTCGCCGAGAGCTATGTCAACCTGATTCCGACCCTCCAGGGCGGCACCCACGTCAACGGCTTCCGCCTCGGGCTCACCGAGGCCATCCGCGAGTTCTGCGAGTTCCGCAACCTCCTGCCCCGAGGGGTCAAGCTCAGCCCCGAGGACGTCTGGGCGCGGTGCAGCTACATCCTGTCGCTGCGCATGCGCGAGCCCCAATTCGCCGGCCAGACCAAGGAGCGCTTGTCGTCGCGCCAGGCCGCCACCTTCGCCGCCGCGGCGACCAAGGACGCCTTCAGCCTGTGGCTCAACAACCACACCGCCGACGCCGAGCAGATCGCCCAGCTGGCCATCGACAGCGCTCAGGCGCGCCAGCGC
>JAGQSE010000073.1 GCA_020439725.1 Acidobacteriota bacterium | reverse complement strand
ACTACGTCCGCCAGGGCGAGCCGCTGGGCCTCGGCCACGCCGTGGCGGTGGCCCGCAAGCACGTGGGTGACAGCCCGTTCGCCGTCATGTTGGGCGACGACATCATGGACGAGCATTCGCACGTGCTCGAGGGCATGATCGACGTCCACGGGCAGCGACAGCGTTCGGTCGTGGCGCTCAAGGAGTTCCCCATCGAGGAGATCTCGTCCTACGGCTGTGCCCGGCCCGAGGCCGTCGAGGGCGAGGACGACCTCGTGCAGATCCTCGGTGTGGTCGAGAAGCCTGCTCCCGAGGTCGCACCCTCGAACCTGGCGGTGATGGGTCGCTACGTGTTCACCCCGGCCATCTTCGACTGCCTCGACCGGGTCCAGCCTGGCGTCGGCGGCGAGATCCAGCTCACCGACGCCATCGCCCTGCTCCTCGCCGAGGAGGAGGTGTTCGGCTTCGTGTTCGACGAGGGCCGCTACGACATCGGCCAGAAGCTGGACTACCTGCGGGCCACGGTCGAGCTCGCCGTCGACCGCGACGACCTCGGTGCCGACTTCCGGGCCTTCCTGGCCGACTTCGTCGAGCGCGAGAAGATCGTCTGACCGTGCTCTCCCTCGACGAGGCCCGCGAGGTGGTGCTCGCCGGCTGCACCGTCGGCCATCCCCGGGCCATGCCGCTGGCCGACGCCCTCGGGCTCGTCACGTCGGTCGACATCGACGCCGCCGAGGCCGTACCGCCGTTCGACAACACCGCGATGGACGGCTTCGCGGTGCGGGCCGCCGACACGTCGTCGGCCACGCCGGACACACCGGCACACCTGACCATCGTGGGCACGCTCGCCGCCGGCGCCCCACCCGACCTCACGGTGGGCCCCGGGCAGGCGGTGCGCATCATGACCGGTGCGCCGCTGCCCGTCGGCGCCGACGCGGTCGTCATGGTCGAGCTCACCGACGGCGGCACGAAGAGCGTGACGGTCCACGAGAGCCCCAAGACCGGCGCCCACATCCGCCGCCGCGGCGAGGTACTGAGCACGGGCCAACCGCTCCTGCCCGCCGGTCGGCGCCTCACCGCCGGCGCTCTGGCGCTGGTCGCGAGCCACGGCTACGGCCAAGTCCCCGTCCACCGCGCGCCGCGGGTCCGCACGCTGGCCACCGGCGACGAGGTGGTGCCGCCGGAGACCACTCCGGGACCGGGACAGCTTCGCGACTCGCACACCGACTTCCTCCTCGCCGCCGGCCGGAGCCTCGGCCTGGCCTTCGAGCCCCTCGGCATCGCCCCCGACCGCGAAGCCGACCTCGATCGCCTGGTCGCCCGCGGTCTCGAAGCCGACGTCCTGCTGCTCTCGGGGGGCGTGTCGATGGGCGAGTTCGACCTGGTCGAGGGGGTCCTCGGCAGGCTGGGATGCACGATCCTCTTCGATCAGGTGGCGATCCAGCCGGCCAAGCCGTTGGTCGCCGCGGTCCACCCGGGCGGCCTGGTCTTCGGTCTCCCGGGCAACCCGGCCTCCGCCATGGTCGCCTTCTGGCTCTTCGTGCGCCCGGCGCTCCGCCGTCTTCTGGGTCACACCGACGCCTACTGGCACGGCGCCCTCGCCGCCGAGCTCGACGCACCGCTGCCCGGCGCCAAGGGCCGCGACCGCTTCCTCCCTGCCGAGGTCGAAATCCGCTCCGGCCGCCTCCTGGCCACCCCCGTCGCCCCCGTCGGCTCCCACGACCAGGCCACCTACGCCAAGGGCTCGGCCCTCGTCCGCATCCCCGCCCATTCCTCCCCCGCCCCCACCGGCAGTCCCTGCGAGATCCTGCCGCTGGTCGACTGGCGGTTGCCGTAGGGAAGCCGACCCCGACCTCTCGTCTCGTACAATCTCTGCATGACGGCCGAACCCAAGGCGGCAAGGCGGCTCGACGTCGAGGCCTCGGAGTCTTCACGGCGGGACTCCCCCGAAGCCGTTTCCGCCAGGCTTCGCATGGCCTTCGAGCTCTTCGTGGCCGCGAAAGAGATCCAACGGCTCAACCTCCGCCGCCGAAACCCAGTCGCTTCCGACGCGGAGCTCGAACGCCTCCTGGGGCGGTGGCTGTCGAAGGCCGACGAGCCTCTCGAGGGCCCCTGGTCGCTACGCCTGGGCGAGGATCTCGGCCGCACTTCGGAATGAGTCAGCTCGCCTCAGCGCTCTCGCGGATCGCCGCGGACCTCGATTCATACCGAGTGCCCTGGGCGCTCATTGGAGGGTTGGCGGTCTCGGTCCGTTCGGAACCTCGAACGACTCGCGACGTCGACGTGGCTTTGGTCGTCGCGGGAGACGACGAGGCGGAGGCCCTGGTCCGCTTCCTGGTCGGTCGAGGCTACCGATTCCGTAGCGAGGGAGTCCTCGAACAACGCGCTGCCCAGAGAATGGCCACTGTGCGCCTCGAGACACCGGGGCAGGAAGACTGGGGTGTGGTCGTCGACCTGATGTTCGCGTCTTCGGGCATCGAAGCCGAAGTCATCGCCAGAGCGCGCCCGGTCGAGGTCTTCGAGAACGTCACTGCCCCGGTCGCCAGCCGTGGCCATCTCATCGCCCTCAAAGTACTGGCCGGCCGGAAGCGCGACGAGGTCGACGCCCTGGGCCTCATCTCCTGGGCCAGCCCGAGGGAGCTGGATCACGCCCGGGAAGCCCTGGAGCTCATCACAGAGCGCGGCTACCACCGGGATCGCGACCTGCTGCGGATCCTCGAGACCTGGGTCCGAGACGTCGACCCGAGCTAGCCGCTCCCTACGGTACCCGCACCTCGAGGTCCGGAAACGACCGGCGAAAGTCGTCGGGGTTGCGGGTGACGAGCCCGCCGAATCGGAGGGAGAACGCGCCGATCAGGATGTCGGCGATGGGTCGCTCGGCTGCGTCACGGGTCCGACGGCGCCGGATGTGCGCGTTCCAGGCGCCATGCGCCGCCAGCGTGTCTTCCCAGGTCCAGGGCTGACGAAAGTCCGCACCCAGCCCGGCGAGGAACTCGTCTTGGAGAGCCCTTTGCCCCTCGAAGGCCGGCGCCGGCCCACCGCAAGGTCCTCGGCTAGCCGCCAGCCACCATCTCACAAACAAAAAGCGGCCCCCGGTACGTCCCGCGCCTTGCGGGGAACGGAACGCCCGGGAGGCCGTGCGAGCGGGGAAAATCCCCCTCAGGGATCAGGGAGTGGCGCAGAGGTCGTCGATCCAGAACTCCTGGCCACCGATGGTGAAGTACTTGACGCTCCCCCGGAGCACGATGGTGCCGGTCTTGCCGCCGGGAATCGCGGCGGCCGTGACCATCACGTTGACACCTCCGAGGACGGCCGGGGCGCCGGCGATGTCACCGACGTAGTAGGCGCTACCGTTGATCGACAGGTTCTCGATGCCGCCGAGATCGACGTACGAGATCTTGATCGTCTTGGGCAGCGTGCCCCAGCTGCTGAAGTCGAAGGACATGTTGATGTTGTTGAAGCGCAGGCTCTGCGTCGGTCCCAGCGTCGGCGGCGCGTTGTCGATATGGGCGACCCGGAAGGTCGTCCCACCGCCCCAGTCGAACTTGTGAACGCGGGCGTCGATGCCGGCGTAGTTGAAGACCCACTGATTCGGGACATGGCCGGCGGGCGCACCGTATTGCGTCCCCAGCACGAAGGCGGGGGCTTCGAAGTCGATGCAGGCGCCCTGAGCCAGAGCCGGAGTGGTACCGACGAGGGCGCCGAGAACGAGCAGCGCACCGAGAAGACCGACCGGAAGCTTCTTCGAGGTCATGATGAATCTCTCCTTCAAGCGAGACTGAGAAGAAAAACGCGGGTCCGGAAACATGGACCCGACGATGCACGTGCAAAGCCCTAGAGCAGGGTCCGTGCCAGCTCGACGAGGCCGTCTCGAACCTGCCCACCGCCTGATCCCGCCACTCCCACCAGAAGCCAAACTATTGATATTATTGAATTTATTCTCCAGAACCAGTCGACCCGGACACCTCGCGCCAAGCATCAAAAATTCCGGATCTGAGCGATTTCGAACGTTCGAGCGCCCACGGCGTGGGCGGCCATCCAGGCCCGTGCCGCGGGCCGTCGGCCCGGCAGGAGCCGGTACGACCGCTGTGGCTGCCAACATCGTGGGCACGACCCGAGGGGCGGGAACAGAGCACCCAAGCACTGACCGATTTCAAGGGGCCCGGTCAGGATCCCGTCAACGGACCGGGCAGCCGGTATGATCGCCAGAGGCCCGGCGAGGCCCGAACCGCATCCCGGAGATGGAGGCGAGGTGATGACCGAAGAGCTTTACTTTCGACAGCTGCTGGCGGGGGAAGAGGTCGCGCGGATCAACCCGGCGGCGGGACAGATGCGCAACTTCATGTACCTGGTGGGAGATCCGGGGAGTCGTCAGGCGATGATCGTCGACCCGGCATGGGACGTGCGGAGCCTCATCGACGTCGCCCGCGAAGACGGCTATGAGGTCGTCGGGGCGCTGGTCACCCACTACCACCCGGACCACGTGGGGGGCAGCCTGTTCGGACTCAAGGTCGAGGGTCTGAAGGAGATGCTCGAGGAGATCTCCGTCCCGATCTACGTCAACAAGCACGAGGCCGACGGTCTCAAGAAGGTCACCTCGGTCTCCGACGGTGACCTGCGCAAGGTCGACGACGGCGACACCACCCGCCTCGGCGAGGTCGAGATCCGCTTCCTCCACACCCCCGGCCACACCCCCGGTAGCCAGTGCTTCCTGATCGGCAACCGCCTGGTCGCCGGTGACACGCTCTTCGTCCAGGGCTGTGGCCGTGTCGACCTGCCCGGCGGCGACCCGGAGGCGATGTACCACACGCTGACCGGCAAGCTCGCCAAGCTGCCCGCCGACACCGTGCTCTATCCGGGTCACCACTACGGCCCCTCACCGACCTCGACCATCGGCGACGAGCTGCGTCACAACCACTACCTGAAGGTCCGCTCCCTCGACGATTGGCGGCGGATCATGGGCGCCTGGTAGCGCCGCCTCACTGGCCGGCTCACTGGCCAGCTCACTGGCCGAAGTAGTCGTCCCGGCTCAGTGGCCGAAGTAGTCGTCGATCCGCGCCAAGAGCCCCCGGTCGCTGCCGGGACCGTCGGCCTCGTCGGCGTCGGCCCACCGATCCTCGTCGGCGGTGGGCGAGAACGTCTCCTCGACGACCAGGTCGTCGAATCCCTCGATCTCGGTCAGGAGCGGGCTCACCTCGGCCAACGGGCTCCCCCAGCCGCCGCGGCTCGGGAGCTCCTCCGGGTGGAGCAGGAAGAGGTTCTGCTGCGCACGGGTCGCAGCGACGTAAAGCAGCCGGCGTTCCTCCTCGTAGGCATCCTCGTCACCCATCGCGCGATGGCTGGGGAAGTGGCCATCGGTGAGGTTCAGGACGAAGACGCTGTGCCACTCGAGACCCTTGGCCGAATGCACCGTCGACACCGTCAGCCACTCGTCCTCGGAGTCCGGGGGCGTGTCGCGGCGGGCCACCTCGGGCGGGTCGAGGGCGATGTCGGAGAGGAAGCGCTCGACGCTCCTGTAGCGCTCGGCGATGACCTGGAGCGCCTCGAGATCACCCTCGCGACGCGTGGCGTCGTCGTACTTCCGGCGTAGCAGCGGTCGGTAGTAGGCCACCACCGCCGCCACCTTCTCGTCCACCGCCAGCGCGTCGTCCTTCGAGGCGTCGTCGGCGAGCGCCTCGAGGACCTTGCGGAGCCGTTTGAGGTCCTGGGCGTACCGTCGCGTCGCAAACGGTTTGGCTTCGAGCGCCGCCAGATCGCCACCGGCCGTAGCGACCGCGGCGGTGATGTCCCGTGCGGTGCGCGGGCCGACGCCCTCGAAGAGCTGGAGGACCCGGAACCAAGCCGCGTCGTCGAGGGGATTGACCGCCAGGCGCAGGAACGCCGAGACATCCTTGACATGGGCCGCCTCGACAAAACGCAAGCCGCCGAACTTGCGAAACGGGATGTTGGCGTTGCCCAGCTCGACCTCGAGCGAGTTGCTGTGCCACGCCGCCCGCGAGAGCACCGCCATCTTCGACAGCGACACCCCTTCCTCGCGCAGCTCGAGCACTTTCCTGACGATGAAGCGGGCCTGCGCGAAGTCGTCCGGCGTGCGTACGAAGTGAGGCTTCTCGTTCCCCTCGACCTCGGTGAAGAGCGACTTCGAGTACTTGTCTTTGGCCTGCGCCAGGATGCCGTTGGCGAGGTCGAGGATCGGCTGGGTGCTGCGGTAGCTCTGCTCGAGGACGGTGACCGTCGTCCCGGGGAAGATCTTGGGGAAGTCGAGCATGTTGCGAAAGCTGGCGCCGCGGAACGAGTAGATGCTCTGCGCGTCGTCACCGACCACCATCAGGTTGCCGTGGCCCGAGACCAGGAGCGCCGCGATGTGCGCCTGGAGCTTGTTGGTGTCCTGGTACTCGTCGACCAGGACGTGACGATACGTCGCCGACAGCCGGCGGCGGACCCCTTCGTGGTCCCGCAGCAGCTGGCGGAGGAACACCAGCAGGTCGTCGTAGTCGAGGACGTTCTGCCGCCGCTTGCGAGCCGCGTACTGTCCCTCGAGCTCCTCGAGAGGCCGTAGCTCGTCGGCGAAGTGGGGGTAGTCCTCTTCGAGCAACTGCTCGAGGCTCCGACCGGTGTTGATGCGCTTCGAGAACAGGTCGAGGATCGTGTTCTTGCGCGGGAACCGCCGTTCGCGACGATCGAAGCCGGCCTCGCTGCGCAGGATCCCCACCAGGTCCTCGGCGTCGGAGCGGTCGAGGATCGTGAAACCCGCGCTGAACCCGACACGCTCGGCGTAGCGGCGCAAGGTCCGGTTGGCAAAGCTGTGGAAGGTGCCGCCGGCGACCCGAGCACAGCGTTCGTCGAGCACCTGGGTCGCCCGCCGCAACATCTCCTGCGCGGCCTTGCGGGTGAAGGTCAGAAGCAGGATCGACTCCGGAGCTTCGCCCCCTGCGACCAGGTGAGCGACGCGGTAGACCAGAGTCCGCGTCTTGCCGCTCCCGGCTCCCGCGATCACCAGCTGGGCGCCGTCCCCCGCCTCGACGGCGGCGCGCTGCGCCGGATTGAGGTCCCGCTCGAGGTCGATGCCGCCGCCGTGCTCGAAGCTCATGGTCCCCGCAGTCTAGCCCAGGCCCGAAGCAACCCGGGCTGACTCAGCCTGATACCCGCAGAGCCCGTGTCGGTCACCTTCGCCGCAGCCTCGTCACAACCTCGACTTGAGAGACGAGGGCTCGACTGATATAGATGAAACCCCATTTGCGCAACAGCGCACTCTATTCACGAATCGAAAGGAGCGCATCATGAGCGTGACCAAGCCCCATCCATCCCGGACGGCCGCCTTCGCCGGCGCCTGGGGAGCCCTGCTTCTCCTCGGCCTCGTCCTCCTCCCGCTTCCCGGCCTCGCGCAGAGCAACGAGCTGATCGTCGACTGGCCCGTGGGAGCCGTCAACGGCAGCGACTTCGTCCCCGGTTACGGCTTCCGCGTCCAGCAACGCTATGGCAACCACAACGACTGCATCGACCATGACAACGGAGTCTGGGTCATCCTCCGCGATCCCACTCCCGAATGCACCGAGCCGCCCTGCTACATCTGCGCCAGACGTGACGATCAACACCGTCCCGGGGAAACCACGGGAGACGGCTATCGCGTCCACGCCGGGCTCGATCTCGAGCGGATCAGCGGCTCCTCCACCGGCCAGCCGGTCTATGCGGCCGCCGACGGCCGGGTCGATTGTGTGCGGACGCCGACAGAAGCCAGGTACCCCGGTGGTGTGATCGTCGTCGAGCACACCGTACCTGGTGGCGACCTGGTCTACACGATGTACGGTCATGTGGACAACATCTCGGTCGCCCAGAACGACCAGATCTCGCGCGGCACCCAGATCGCAACCATCTTCAACCAGTCGAATCCCCACCTGCACTTCGAAGTCCGGGATTTCGACGAGAACGGTTACGAGGGTTGTGCCGGTGACGGCTACACCCAGGCCGGTGAGGACGACCCCGGGGCCGAGGACTACCGCGACCCGGCGGCGTACTACTTCGATGCCTCGCACCGCCCCGAGCTCCCGATCACCGTGACCATCAACGGCGCCACCGCCAACCTGCGCTCGGCGCCCTCGGTGGTCACCGGAGACATCCTGTCGACAGCCACTCAGGACATGCGTCTACCCGCGCTGGTCCTGGCCGCCGACGCGGACGGCACTGCCGGCCGCTACTGGTACCAGGTGCGCATCGACCAGGCCAACACCGGCTACGTCGCCGCCTACAACGTCCCCAACTGGAGCGGCGAGCTGCTCACCCTCGAGCGCGACCGCTCGCCATACACCGGACCGACGGGTTGCACCTGTTCCTGGGGAGCCGATTCCAACGGCAGCCCGATCCCCGACAGCAACACCTTCTGCGGCTATCAGGTGTGCGGTGGCGACTTCCAGTTCTACGGCTGCTTCTCGTTCGGGTGGGGCGCTCTGGGGAAGGTCAACGGCAACGACTGCTCGAGCCCCGAGCCCCTCGATTCGGGGTGCACCTGCTACGGCGGCGTGCGCTACGGCGGCAGCTCCATCGACCCGTCCGAGACCTTCTGCGGAATGCAGGTCTGCGGCGCCGACAACCAGTACTACAGCTGCCAGAGCGGCGGTTGGGCCTTCGAGGGCGGCGGTCCCTGCGCCTGACGGCCTCCCTCTCACCTTCCCAAACGCAACAAGGCCGGGCCCGGGGAACGCCCCCAGGCCCGGCCGTTGTACGAGACCGAGTCTCCTAACGAAGCGTCAGGGGTGGGTCAGCCAGAAGTTGTAGCTGCCGCTGCCGCTGTAGGAGTAGACCCGCCAGCGGTAGTAGCCGCTGGTGCCGTTGTAGGAGATCTCCTCGGTGGAGCTCGAGCTCAGCGAGCTGGCGACGTTCGACCAGCTCGAGCCGTTCCACTTCTGGAGGTACAGGTCGAAGTCGGTGCCCGAGGGGCCCTGGAGCCAACCGTGGTGGTTGCCCGAGGAGCTGCTGTAGTAGTAGGTGCCGTTGGGCTGGTACTGGCTCGAGCCGCTGCCGCTCAGCGAACCCGAGTAGGCGGTGCAACCGGTGCAGGGCGCGCCGCCACCACCACCGCCACCGGTCGTGTAGCTGGCGACCAGGGTGACGCCGGAGTAGGCGCTGTAGCCGCGGAGCATGATGTAGTAGGTGCCGGTCGACGGCGAGGCCACGGTGCAGGTCTCGTTGTTGCCGCTGAGGTACGGACGGCAGAGGTAGCTGCCCGTGGTCGGCTGCGAGCCGAAGCGGGTGTAGAGGTCCGCGTCGCCGCTACCGCCGGAGATCGAGATCACCAGGTTCGAAGCGCCCGAGGGCACGGCGATCGAGAAGAAGGTCTCGCTGCCGCTCGAGCCGGAGATACCGGTCACGGGCACGCCGTTGGTCAGAGCGGTGGTGCCACCGCCGCCACCGCCACCGCCACCGGGCACGCCGACGGCGTCCCAGGCAGCCTGGACAGCAGCCACTTCCGTCGAGCCGTAGAGGTCCGTGGCCGCCGAAGCGGTCGCGTTCCGGGCGCCCTGGAAGTTGGTGGACGAGGTCATGTAGACGGTCAGGGCGCGGTAGAAGATCGCGCGGGCCTTGGTGATACCGATGGCCGGAACGTTGACCGAGGTCTTGCCACGGGGGTGGGTGCCTCCCTGCGACAGCAGGTAGAAGGCTAGGTTCGAAATACCCGAGTTCGAGTGCACGCCGCCGTTGTCCGAGGTGCCGGTGTAGCGGTCCGGGTAGTAGTCGCGCGAGCCGCCGTCGGCCGCCGGGTCGTTCATGTAGCGCAGCGCGTCGCCGGAGGTACCGGGGGTGTAGACGTCCTCACCCAGCTTCCAGGTGTTCGCGCTGACGCCACCGTCGACCCAAGCCTCGGCCGAGCAGCCCATGATGTCGGACATCGACTCGTTGAGCGCGCCGGACTCGTTCTGATAGACCAGGTTCGCGGAATACTCGGTGACCGCGTGGGTGAGCTCGTGGGCGACCACGTCGAGAGCGCCGGAGAGATACGAGAAGACGGAGCCGTCGCCGTCGCCATACACCATCTGGCTGCTGTTCCAGTAGGCGTTGTTGTAGTTGCTGCTGTAGTGCACGGTCGAGATGATCTGGGCGCCGCTGCCGTTGTAGGAGTCGCGACCGAAGACCGAGCTGTAGAAGTTGTAGGTGTAGCCGGCGTTGGTGTAGGCGGCGTTGGCGGCCGCGTCGGAGGAGCTACCACCCTCGTTGAAGAGCAGGGTGCCCGGCAGCGAGGTGCCGTGGTTGGCAGTGTAGGTCTTGCGGTTGAGAGCGCGGTGGATTTCCGGGTGGCGGGCCACCAGGATGCCCGAGCGGGCGTCGGCGAAGACCACGTCGATCTCGGGGCCCTGGTCGCTGGTGTAGGACACGCGGGCGGCCCAAGCCAGGTAGGTCTTGCCGGTCTCACCGACGACATAGGTCAGCTCGGCGTCGGAGAGGAAGGAGTACTCCTTGATGCCCAGAGCGCCGATGGCCTCCTTGAGCGCGACGGTGGCTTCGATCTTCGCGCGGCGAGGCAGCTTGCTGTCGCTGACGAAGCGGCCGCTGACTCCGTAGATGTCACCACTGGTGGCATCGGCGTGGACGATCATGTCGCCGCCGACCACCTGCAGGCCGTTGATGGTCTCCTGCATGCGGACGTGGACCTTGCCGAGGTCGTCGTGCTCGACGCGGGTGACGACGACGTCCTCGCGACCGGCGGAAGCGAAGAGGTCGGTCCGGCTCTTGACGAAATCACGAGCCGAGCCAGCGAGGTCGCCCACCGCGAGCTTGCCGAGATCCTGATTCGTGACCGCGGGACCCCGTCCGGGGTCCTGAGCCCCCAGCTGCATGGCATGAGCTGAGGGCCCAGCCAAGGACAGAATAAGCACCGTAGCAACAGCAAGAATACATCGACGCATCTTTCGCACCTCCTCGAAACGAAACGTTGTAGAGAGTCGCGAGATCCAGGATCTCCGCGATTTGGGAGTTCGTGAAGGATAGTCGGCCGACTTCGTCTTGCCAAGGGGTGAATTTGACAAATTTTGCTCACACGCTGACAAAGCGTGCCCTGAAAGGCGGTCCGGGGGGCGGTTCTGACCGCGGATAGCTACCGAATGGGTGTTCTGTAACGGACAGTGAGCCTGCCCGAAGCTCCAGAACCGTTCGTGAGGAAACTCAAGATTTTGCTCAAGGGCCGCTTGAACAGGCCTGCGCCCGGCGGTTTCACTCCCCCGCCGTCTACCAGCGATAGCTCAGGGGGGTGCCCCCGCAAGCTCGTTCCGAGCAGAAACACTCAAGATCGAGTTGATGTTCTTGAATACTGACAAATATACACTCCATGCCGATGAGCGTACCGGCGGTCATGAGCTGGGGAAGCCACCGAGCTCCGCCGCCGTGTCGCAGGAGCGGCCATCGACCGCGACCAGCGTCGCACTGGGCGCCCGCCCGCAAGGCGAGGCCCCGCCGCCGCGGTGGGGAACGCGGCGGCGAGGTAGTGGGTCCAGGGTGGGGTCGAAGGGAACGGTGGGGTCAGAGGGCGGGGGCCAGGGGGAGGGATTCGAAGCGGTCGTTGAGGCCGGCGACGAGCTCGCGGTAGATGCGGTCGCGGCGGCCGAGGAGCCGGCGGTAGGTCCGCGCCAGGTCGAGGACGAGAATGATCCGCACACTCTCGCAGTTGAGCTCGCCAAAGCGATGC
>JAGQSE010000072.1 GCA_020439725.1 Acidobacteriota bacterium | reverse complement strand
GCCGTACCACCATTGCACCAGCGCGTCCTGAGCACCGGTGAAGATCGAGTAGCTGTGGAGCAGCGACGTCGGGATCTGCAGGTTGTTGACGATGTAGAGCATCGCCACCGTGACGATGGTGGCGATGTAGAACCACAGGGCGACGTACAGGTTCTTCTCGTTGCGCTTGGCCAGCGTCCAGAAGAAGTTGACGGCGAAGGCCACCCAGACCACGACCACCGCTAGGTCGACGGGCCAGATCAGCTCGGCGTACTCCTTGCTCTGGGTCAAGCCCAGGGGCAGGGTGACCGCCGCCGCGACGATGATCAGCTGCCAGCCCCAGAAGTGGATCCACCCCAGGAAGTCCGACGCCATGCGAGCCCGCGTCAATCGCTGCGTCGAGTGGTAGATGCCCGCGAACATCATGTTGCCGACCAGGGCGAAGATCGCCGCGTTGGTGTGCAACGGACGCAGCCGGCCGAACTGCAGATAGCTCGTATGGAAATTCATCTGCCAGAAGGAGAGCTGGCTCGCGATGAGCACGCCCGCCAGGAGCGCGACCACGCCCCAGATGATGGTGGCGAGGCTGAACGCCCGGACGATCGCGTCGTTGTACACGATGCGTTGGGTCGCGGTTCTACTAGATTCCATTGGGGCTTCCATTTGGGCTTCCATGGGATCGGCCTTTCGTGCTGGAGAGATGGGTATCAGCTTCCCGAGTCGGACGGTGCTCGGGTGGGTTGTCGATCGGGAGAATCCACGGGCTCGTCGTTGTCGAGCGGCAGCAGGGACAGGCGGTCCGCGTGCTCGAAGTCGCCGGCTCGAAGCCGTAACACGAAGAGGAACAGACCGGCGAGCCCGAGGAGGAGGCTGACGAAGAGCGTGACGATCAGGATGTCCATCTGAGCGTCCTCCGGGCGAGACGATGGCTGGTCAGGACCACCACGGCGACCGAGCTGGCGGGCATCAGGATGGCGGCCACCACCGGGTCGACCACCCCCGCGAGACAGAGCAGGACGGCGGCGAGGTTGTAGATCGCCGCGAAGAGCAGGTTGCCGCGCTGGACGCGATACAGGTGCCGCGCCATCTCGATGGCATGGCGGACGGCGCCGATGCCGTCGCCGAGGAAATAGAAGTCGGCCTTCTGCGGCAGGAAGGCGCGATCCACCGCCGGCGTCGCCTTGCAATAGGCGGCGTCGAAGCTCAGGCTGTCGTTGAGCCCGTCGCCGACCATCAGCGTGTCGTCCTGGTCGAGGGACGCGACCGCCGCCGCCTTTTGCTCCGGCGACAGGTCGCCGCGCACATGGTCCCGCGGCAGCTCGAGCTCTCCGGCGATGCGCGCCACCTTGGGGCCCGTGTCGCCGCTGTAGAGGTAGACCTCGAGACCGGCGTCCTGCAGCGCCTCGACCTCGGAGGCGGCGTCGGGTCGCAGATCCTCCTCGAACTCGAGGGTCACCAGGGCGCGGCCGTCGAGGCCAAGGACGGCGCCGGGGAAGCTCGAGTCGGAGGTCTCCGCCGATCGTCCGAGGACGAACTCGGGGCGTCCGAACCGATACTCGCCCGCGTCGCCGGACCATGAGAGACCCTGGCCGGTGACCTCGCGGAGGTCGTCGGCGGCGACGGCCTCCTGGACGGCGTCGGCCTTCTGCCAGCTCCCACCGGGGCCGCGATCGACCGCGACCGCTGCGGCCAGGGCCTCGGCGACGCAGCGGCTCACCGGGTGGTTCGACCGCGCGACCATGCGGCGCAACACGTCGCGGTGCGCGGGCTCGAGACCGGTGAGAGCTTCGGTGGAGGTCGCGGTGAGCCGCAGCTGCCCGCGGGTGATCGTGCCGGTCTTGTCGAAGACGACCTTGCGCACCTTGAGCACGCGGTCGAGGAAGCCGTCGTCCCGCAGCAGTACGCCGCGGTCCCGAAGGCGCGCATGGGCGAGCTCACGGCCCAAGGGCAGCCCGAGACCGAGGGCGCAGGGGCAGGTGACGACGAGGATGGCGACGCTGGTCTCGACCGCGCGCTGGACACCGGCCTCGAGCCCCACCAGGAAGCCCACCACCGCCAGCGCGAAGACCAGCAGGACATAGACCGAGGCCACGCGGTTCCACCACGCCTCGACACCGCCCGTGCGCCGCCGCGCTCGGCGGGTCCCCTCGGAGCCGCCTTCGACCGTCCCGAGATCGCTGCGGATCAGCTCCGTGAGCCGGGAGCCGGAGAAGGCCTCGCGAGCGGTGATGCGGAAGCCCCGGCTGCCGGCGTTGAAGGCGCCCGCCGGCACCTCGTCGCCGGGGCCCACCTCGACCGCCGCCGCCTCGCCGGTGATCCAATCGAGGGAGACCGTGGCCGCGCGGTGGAGCAGCGTGCTCGCCACCGGCACCAGGTCGCCGGGAGCGATCCACAGCTCGTCCCCGGCTTCGATGGCGCTGACCGGAATCGCCTCGGGCATCCCGGCCTCGAACCGCCGGGTGAAGAGGTCCGCGATGCCCGCGGATGCCAGGAGCGCGTTGCGGTTGCGTTCGACCACCCGCTCCTGGAGCCAGCGCCCGACGAGCATCAAGGTGACGAAGATGGTGATGGTGTCGAAGTAGGCGGCCCGGGGACCGTGCTCGAGATAGGCCCAGGTCGAGCCGGCGAAGGCCAGCACCATGCCCGAGGCGATGGGCAGGTCGAGGTGGGCGATGCCGCGGCGCAGCCCACGCCAGGCCGACAGGATGAACGGCGATCCGCCGACCACCAGCGCGATGATCGCCCAGGCCAGGCTGAGCTCGCCGAGGAGGTCGAAGAGCGAGGCCTCGTTCGGCGCCAGCCCCAGGTAATAGGCCAGGCTGTAGGTCATGACGTTCATCGACGCCGCGGCGCAGATGCCGATGCGGATCAAGAGGGCGCGGGAGTGACGAGGCTCGGCCTTGCGCGCCGGTCCGAAGCGATAGCCGAAGGATTCGACCTCGTGGAGGTAATCCCGGAGGTCGCTCTTCGACGGATCCCACAGCATGTCGACGCTGCCCACCGCCGGGTTGATCCGCAGCTGGCCGGCACCGGCGTGGCGCGCGAAGAGCTTTTCGAGCAGCCAGATGCACGCGGCGCAGTGGATCCCCTGGAGATCGAGACGCAGCCGCCGCATCGAGGAGCCGGGAAGCATCGGTGCCTCCGCCAGCAGCGAGTCGAGCCAGTTGAGGCTGTCGGGGGAGAGCTCCGCCGGGGGCGCGGTGGCGCACCGCTTGAGATCGTAGTAGCGCTCGAACCCCTGCTCGTGGATCAGCGCGTAGACCGTGCGGCAACCCTTGCAGCAGAAGGGACCGTCCTGGACACGCCAATGCCTGCCCAGCGCCAGCCCGCAGTGGGCGCATTCCATCGGCCGCGCGCCCTCGCCGGGCATTCCGGCGAGGGGGCTCGCAGACCGCAGCGATGGAACGGCGGTGGTCATTCGCGGGCCACTCCCAACTCACCGGCCAGAGCGGCCTCGGCAAGGCTCTCGTCCTGCCACTCGCGGGTCGTGGCGCCCCAGGGATTGGGCTCGGAGCGCGTGTCGCGGAGGACCGACGAAAGGAGATCCCAGCCGACCACCACGAGACCTAGGACCAGGATCAGCGAGCCGACGGCGGCGACCCGCTCGAGACCTTCGGCCACCTGAGTCGAGAACGCGGTCAGCGACGACAGGCCACGGCTGCCGGCGATGAGACCCGGGAAGAAGCCGAGGAGGTAGCCGGCGAAAATCAGGGCGGCGCTGATCTTGCCCAGCGTCTCGTTGGTCGACCGCCCCATGAGCCGCGGCCACCAGTAGTAAAGGCCGGTGACGAGTCCCGCCGTCGCCCCGCCGCCGAGCAGGTAGTGGAGCTGCGCGGTGGCGAACAAAGAGCCTTCGAGATAGGCCCCCGTCGACAGGGTCGCCAGGAAGATCCCGGCGAGCCCGCCGAGGGTCAGCAGGACGACCAGGTTCAGGGCGTGGAGGAAGGCGGCGGAGATCTTGATGGCACCGCCCGCCAGGGTCGCGAGGAGGTTGTAGAGCAGCAGCGACGCCGGCACCATCGCGAGGAGGTTGATGCCGCTGTTGGCCGCCAGGAGCGCCGGGGAGGCGCCGTCGTCGACCAGGGTGATGCCGCTGCCGCCGAGCGACAGGACCGCCAGCGCC
The DNA here is from genome assembly GCA_020439725.1 of Acidobacteriota bacterium. GTDB lineage: Bacteria > Acidobacteriota > Thermoanaerobaculia > Multivoradales > JAHZIX01 > JAGQSE01. The sequence goes on along the minus strand of JAGQSE010000072.1, from coordinate 4,861 downwards.
GCCAGCGCCAGCGGGTTCGACAGACCGCCGGCGGGCGCCCTGCGGCTGAAGGTGGCGAGGACCTCGAAGGCGATGCCGATGGCGGGCAGGATCACCACCGCGACCCCGGCGTGCAAGACGAAATCGAGCAGCCGTTGATAGGCGAAGGGATCGCTCGGCGTCTGGCCGAGGACCGAGGCCGCCGTCGCGCTCTCGAAGAGCAGCAGCATCCCCAGGCTCGCCATGACCACCGCGACCACCAGCTGCACCACGGCGCCGCTCACCAGACCCCACACCAGGACCGGCAGCTTGGCCATCGGCACGTGGTCCGGTCGCTCGTAGACCACCGTCACCAGCAGGTTGAGCGCCGCGCAGGCGAGGGCCAGACCCAAGAGGTGCAGCCCCAGGGCGGCGAGGACCAGGGGCAGCGACACGCCGCCGTCGGCCGGGGACAGGTCCGCGAAGGAGCGGTCGAGGGAGCCGCCGAGCAGCGCCAGCGCGATCAACACCCACGACGCCAGATAGAGGTGGAGGGTGACGCGGTTGAGCCAGGGAAAGGCGAAGTTCCGGGTGCCGACCATCGGCGGCAGCACCAGCCCGCCGATGACCAACGGCAACGCCGGCAGGGCGAAGAGGAAGACCAGCACCAGGGCATGGGCGGTGAGGGAGCCGCCGACGGCCACCGCGCTGATCAGCGCCGGCCCGGGGCTGACCAGCTCGGCCTGCAGGACGAGAGCGAACTGGACGCCGAGGACGAGGGCCGCGAGCACACCACCGAGCTCGATGCGCGCGATGCGCACGGGATCGGTGGTCGTCTTCCAGGAACCGGTGTCAGGTCGTGTGGCGTGCATCAGGATGCCTCTCCCGTGGCGCTCAGGCTCTGGAGATAGGTGATGATCGCGTCGATCTCCGCGTCGCGGATCTTGCCGGCGAAGGGAGGCATGACGGGCTCGAAGCCTTCGACCACCTGCGAGGTCGGTTCGAGGATCGAGCGGCGCACGTAGTCCGGGTCGGCGATCTGGCTCGAGCCGTCGGCGAAGTGACTCTCGCGGCCGATCAACCCCTTGAAGGACGGCCCCGTGAGCCGCGAACCGTCGGTCGTATGACAGACCAGACAGCCCTTGCGCTCGACCAGCACACGGCCGGCCTCCGCCGGCGGCAGGGTGAGCAGGACGTCCGACTTGGACAGCAGCCATTGATCGAAGTCCGAGGCCGAGTGCACGGTCACCAGCGACGGCTCGGTGGGCGACGTGGCCAGGCTGGGGCCCGCGCTGAGCAGCGGGTAGTCGCCCGGCAGACTAGCCTCAAACCAGGCTTCGGTGCCGGCGCCGGCACGGGCGTCACGGCGCACCCGAAAGGCCGGGATGGTGAGGGCGACCGGCGCGGCGTCGGTCTGCACCGTCAACCGGACCGGCCGGCCGGCGGGCAGATGCAGCTCGTCCGTCTCGACGTCCGCGGAATAGCGGAACGTCAGACCGTCGGCCCCCCGGTTGGCCTGCACCGTCATGGCGTCCATCGGCGCCACCGCGGCGTCGAGGTAGCCGTCGACGCCCATCGCGAAGATGGCGACGGCACACACCAGGGGCAGCAGGAGGGCGAGGACGCGGTAGAGCGTTCGATCCGCTCCCGGCGCCCCCACGCGCTCGTCGTCCTGGCGGAGGTTCTTGACCAGGAGGACGTCGATGGCGAAGAGGAGCACGACGAAGACCAGGCCCGCGAAGACCACCAGCAGCGTGAACTGGCGGTCGATCCCCGCCGCGGTGCGGGCCGCGGCCTCGGGCATCCAGCCCTCGGCGGACGCCGGCTGAGCGGCCAGGAGGAGCAGAGTCGACAGCAGAACTCTCATCGGCCGCCCTCCCCCGCTCCATCCGCCACCGGCGCGCCCGCCTCCGCCACCACCAGGGCCATGGCCCGCTCGATGGGCAGGTGGACGGTGCCGGCGGCCTGGTCGATCCAGAAGTAGTTCGCCGAGAGCGCCTGCTCCTGTTCCTGGTGGTAGGCCTCGAGCTCGGGGTAGGGCCGCTCGACGACCTTCTTTCGCTCCTCCGCGGCCACGCGCCGCAAGGCCCAACCCTGGAGGAAGGTACCGACGGTGGTCACCAGAAGGAGCGCCGCAAGCACCCCGAGGATCGTGGTGACGAGCGAGACGTGTCTGTCCTTCGAACTCACGGCAGAGCTCCTAAGCGTTCTCGAAAGCCAGAGAATCGTCGATTCGCGGGTCCCGTCGCGCCACCAGCGAGCGGCCCGAGGCCAGCCGGCCGAGCCCCGCGACGTACAGGCCACCGATGCCGACGAAGGTGAGCAGGTCGAGCCACTCGACCGTCGGACCGCCGGGCCGCCACTGGGGCATGACGATCCAGTAGAGATCGACCCAATGCATCGTCAGGATCCAGACCGCCCAGAAGGCGAGGGAGGCCTTGCGCCGCTTGGCCACCTGCGCCAAGAGGCCCGCGAAGGGGATGAGGAAATGACCGAAGACCAGGACCAGCCCGATCCAGCCCCAGCCGTTGGACTGGCGGATCAGGAACCACTCGGTCTCCTCGGGGATGTTGGCGTACCAGATGAGCATGTACTGGCTGAAGGCCAGGTACGCCCAGAAGAAGACGAAGGCGAACATCAGCTTGCCGTAGTCGTGCAGGTGCTCGACGTGGATGATGTGGCGCAGCCGGCCGCGACCCTGGAGCCAGAAGGTCATGAGGGTCAGGAAGGCCATGAAGCCGAGGAAGCTCCCGGCGAAGAAGTACGGCCCGAACATGGTGCTGAACCACGACGGCGCGAGGGACATCAGCAGGTCGTAGGCGGCAAAGCTGACGCTGAGCGCGAAGAGCAGCAGGCAGAGGCCGCTCTTCCTCGCCATGCGCACCGAAATCGCCGGATCGCCGGTGGTGTCCTGCTCCAGCGACCGCTTCCAGAACCACCAGGCGTAGCCGCACCAGATGACGAAGTAGATCGCCCAGCGCACGTAGAAGAACTCGAGATTCAAGAAGGGAGCCTTGGCTTCGAGGAGCGCGGCAGGGGCGTCGCTCTCGCCCGAGGCCCAAGGCATCACGCGGTGCGCCAGGACCATGACCGGAACCGCGAGCAGCGCCAGCGTCGCCAGGTTCGCCGCCGTCACCTCGGCGAGGCGGCGGCTGACGACGTTCCACACCGCGCCGGTGACGTGGCCGATGGCGACGAAGAACAGGCCCCCCAAAGACAGGCTGAGGAAGAAGGCGAAGCCGAGCAGGTACGACCAGCCGAAGGACTGCCAGCCGTCGCCACGGGCGTAGCCGAGCACCACGGCGAGCCCGAGAGCGACGAGGCCCACCGCGCCGGCGATGCGCACGAGCTTGGGCCCGAGCTCGTCGAGCGTCGTGTGCTCGTCTGCGAGAGATGGAATAGGGCGATCGTGCGACACGTGGGGCTCCTACTTGAGTTCGCCTCGTTGGCTCTCCGGCACGTCCTCGAGACGGCCGTGGGCGCTGCGCTGGAGCGCCCGGAGATAGGCCACGATGGCCCACCGATCGGCGACCGGGATCTGCGCGGCGTAGGCCGGCATGTTGCGCACGCCGTGGGTGACGATGTCGAAGAGCTCACCGTCCGGGCGACCGACCGCGGCCGCGGCGGTGAGGTCCGCGGGGGGTGTCCAGGTGCCCTCCGCCAGCTTGGCCGCCCGCCGCGCCACCGGCCCGTCGCCGGCGCCGGTGCCACCGTGGCACGGCGCGCAGTAGATCTGGTACCGCTCCCGGCCCCGCAGCATCTGCTGCTCGTCGAGACCACCGGGCAGACCCTCGACCCAGCGATCCCCGTCCTTGCCGCGGTAGTAGGCGTCGTCCTCGTCGAGGCCGTCGCGCGACACCGTCCCCTCGACCGGCGCCCGCATCGCGCGACCGTCGGCGAAGAAGCCGCTGGCGGTCTGGGCCCGGTAGTAGGCCTGGTTGTCCATGTCGGGGACGACGTGGATCCGCGGCCTGGCCGACGACGAGGCCTGGGCGCGATACAGCCATGCCAGCGGCAGGAGGGCCAGCGAGACGAGGAAAACGCCGGAGTAGACCAGGAGTCTGGGCATGCTCATTCCTCCAAGCGCTCGACGTGGATCCCGCCGAGGGACTCGGCGAATTCCTGGGTGCGCTGGAGCTCGAACCGTGGGTCGGAAGCTTCGAGCACGATGAAGAAGCGGTCGGCCGAGGCCCGGCGGAAGCGCTCGCTCTTGAACACCGGGTGGTAGAGACGGGGCATCCCGTTGCGTCCCCACAGACCGAAGAACGCGGTCAAGGCGGAGAGCAATACCGTCAGCTCGAAAGTAACCGGGATGTTGGCCGGGAGACCGAAGAGCGGCTTGCCGCTGATCAGGAAGGGGTAGTCGATGGCATTCATCCACCACTGCATCAAGAGCGCGATGGACAGCCCGGTCAACCCGCCGGCGAGGATCAGCAGAGGCAGACGGGTGCCGCGGATCCCCATGGCCCGATCCATGCCGTGGATCGGGAAGGGCGTGTGGGCGTCCCATTGCTGGAAGCCCTGCTCGCGCACCTGGTGGCAGGCTTCGACCAGGCGCTCGGGGTCTTCGAACTCGATGAGGAGACCGTAGATCCCGCCATCGGCGGAGCTGGCTTGCGCGCTCATGGGCTCATCTCCGGGGCGCCGGCGTGGCGGGACACGTCACCGTGATAGTCGCCCACCGGCTTCGACTCGCCATGGACCCGGGCCGCCGGCATCACCGTCTTGACCTCCGCCATGGCCACGATGGGCAGGTAGCGGATGAACAGCAGCACCAGGGTGAAGAACAGGCCGAAGGTGCCGACAAAGGTCAGCACGTCGACGAAGGTGGGCTTGTAGTAGTCCCAGCTCGACGGCAGGAAGTCGCGGCTCAGCGACGTCACCGTGATGACGAAGCGCTCGA
>JAGQSE010000071.1 GCA_020439725.1 Acidobacteriota bacterium | reverse complement strand
CCCCGGGCCGTCGCCTGGCGCCAGCGCTTGGGCGTCCTCCTCCTCGGCGCCTTGATCTTCCTGCCGGGGCTCGGCTCGCGCGACCTGTGGAACCCCGACGAGCCGCGCTACGCCGAGGTGGCCCGCGAGATGGTCGAGAGCGGCAACTTCCTCGTGCCGCATTTGAATGGCGAGGTGTACAAGGAGAAGCCGCCGCTCCAGTTCTGGGCCATCGCGCTCTCGGGGCTGCTGTTCGGCGGTATCGGTCCGGCGGCGGCGCGCCTGCCGGCGGCCCTCGCCGCCTGCTTGACCATGGTGCTCCTCGCCGATCTCGGCCGCCGGCTCTTCTCGCTGCGGGCGGGTTGGCTGGCGGCGCTGGTCTTCGCCACCGGTGTCCGGGTGCTGTGGCAGGGGCGGGTGGGGCAGATCGATGGCTTGCTGCTCGGCCTGGTGGCTCTCGCCATGTACCTGTGGGCGCGCGGTTTTTTCGAAGGGCGGCGCGAGCTTTACCCGTGGTTCTTCGCCGTCACCGGGCTGGCGACGGTGGCCAAGGGGCCTGTCGGCTTGTTGCCCCCGCTGCTGTCGATCACCGTCTTTCTGCTGATCTCGCACCACCGCTCGCAGCTCAAGGATCTGCGGGTCGGTCGCGGGCTGCTGATCTGGGCGGTGGTGGTCCTCGCCTGGTTCCTGCCGGCGGTGCTGGTAGGGGGGAAGGCCTATCTCGAAGCGATGCTGCTCAAGCAGAACGTCACCCGCTTCGTCGAGCCCTGGCATCATCACCGGCCCTGGTACTACTACCTGACGGTGATCCCCGCCGATTTTTTTCCGTGGTCCTTCCTGTTGCCATCGGCGCTGGTGATCGGCTGGAAACGCCTGACGGGACGCGAGCGGCTGGCCTATCTGTGGGCGCTGTGCTGGTTCGTGGTGACCGTGGTCTTCTTCAGCCTGTCGCCGGGCAAGCGGACGGTCTACATCCTGACCATGTACCCGGCGCTGGCGCTGCTGGTGGCGGCGGCGGCGGATCGCCTGGCCCGGCACTGGCCCCGCGACCGTCGTTGGTGGACGGTGCCGATGGCGATCCTGACGGGACTCTTGGCACTTCTCGCCGCCGCGTTTCCCTTCGCCATCCGCGGCCGCGAGGAGCTCGCGCTCTTCCCGAGCTGGATGCCCGGGGCCTTCACCGGTCTGCTCGTGCTGCTCGCCGTCGGTGCCCTGGCCGGTTTCCTCCTGTCGCGCCGAGGGCGCCCCGCGCTCGCCGTGATGGCCCTCGGCGGTGCCTTCGCGCTGGGAGGGGTGGGTGCGGTGGTCGGGCTCCTGCCGCAGTTCGACGTCGTCAAGTCGGCACGGCCGCTGTCGGACCTCCTGGTGTCGGAGATGGCCCCCGGGGACACCTACGCCATCTACCCGCGCATCGACCCGACCTTCATCTTCTACACCCACAAGCACGCCGAGGTCCTGAACGGCGAGGACGAGCTCTTCGCCTACGCGGCCCGCCGCGACGGCGTTTGGCTCCTCGCCGAGCGGCAGGCGCTGGCCAAGCTGTCGCGCCCGCTGCCCATGGTCGAGGTGGCGCGCGACCACGATGGCGACGAGGGCTACACGCTGTTCAGGCAGCAGGGCGCCGAGCAGACCGGCGCCCCCGCGAAAGCGGCGCCCGAGCCGGCGCCCGACGCCGTACCCGATCCCGGCCCCTGAGCGCGTCCGGCCCGTTCCCGGCCCGGGGCGTGGCAGAGGATTTGCAGCTCATCTTTCGAAGACGGGGCTCGTCGGGTCCCGTCTCGACCAAGACATCATCCGCGCGGCCCGCGAGGCGGTGCCGCCGGCGAGAGGAGGGAACATCATGACAACGACACGAGGAAGATTCTTCCGCAGCCTGGGCTCCGTCGCCTTCTTGTCGGCGCTCCTGCTGGCCCTGGTGCCGGCCATGGCCGGCGCTCAGGACAACGCCCGTGAGGGCACTGCCCGCGATGCGAATCGGTCGGACAACGAGGGCATCCGCGTCTCCGAGCTCCGCATCGGCCTTCAGGACATGAAGACCAAGGCCGATTTGGGCTACGTCCAGCCCGGCGAGGTTCTGGAGCTCAACGTCGGTGACCGGGTTCGCCTGCGCATGATCGCCGTGGTCGGAGGCCAGTGGCGCGCCCCGCGCTATCCGAGCGCCGCCTTCGCCGTCCTCGCGGGCAGCGACAAGGTACACATCAGTCAGGTCGACCGCGACCAGGGCTCGGCGGTGATCGAGGCCGCTCGCCCCACCGGGGGCAAGGACGCGCTTGTGAGCTACGAGCTTCTCGACTCCATGGATATCCGGCCCGGGTTGGTCAAGGGCACCATCACGGTGCGGATCGGCGACGGCGGTGGAGTCGCCACTTCCGCTCCGGCGGCCCCTGCCGCGGCTCCCGACGCGAGCTCGTCGCGGGCCTCGGAGACCGTCACCGCGCTCTACCGGGGCATCCTGCTGCGCGAGCCCGATGCCGCCGGTGCCCAGCCGCGCATCGACCGCATCGAGCGCGAGGGCCTGCCGGCGGTGCTGTCGTCGGCCCTCGAGATCGCGCAGAGCTCGGAGAGCCGCGTCGATCTCAGCAGCCGTGGCGTCACCCCCGAGCAGCGTCTCGAGGCGCTCTACCAGAACTTCCTCGGCCAGACGCGGAGCCAGATCGATCCCGCCGCCTGGGACGCCGATCTCCAGCGTCTGCGCCAGGGCAAGATCGACGAGGTGGTCCGCCGCCTCATCGCTTCGCCCCAGTTCCGTGTCCAGCACCAGTGGAACACTCGACTGCGGTGACGGCGCGGGGGAGCGAAGGCTCCTGACGGCCAACGACGACGGGCGGTCCCCACGGGGCCGCCCGTTTTTTGAAGGCAGAGTTTTTTGAAGGCAGAGGTTCCGGCCGCACCTTTGGCGAGCCGGCGGAAGGGCGAGCCGGTGAGCGGAGAACCGGCCCTCAGCCGGGGATCCGGGCCACCAGGTCGATTTCGACCAGGGCGCCCTTGGGCAGCGCCGCCGCCTGCACCGTCGAGCGGGCCGGGCGATGGTCACCCATGGCCTCGCCGTAGAGCCGGTTGAGGAGCGCGAACTCGCCGAGGTCGGCGACATAGATCGTCGCCTTGACCACGTCGTGGAAGGAGCAGCCAGCGCTCGCCAGGACCGCTCGGAGGTTCGCCAACACCTGCTTCGCCTGGGCTTCGAAGCCGCCACCAACGATCTCGCCGGTGGCGGGGTCGATGGCGATCTGGCCTGAGGTGTAGAGCCAGCCATCCACCGAGACGGCTTGCGAGTAGGGGCCGATGGCGGCCGGAGCGGAGTCGGTGTGGTGCTTCTTCACGGGGCTCACTTCTTTCCTCTGCTGGTTTCCTCGACTGGTTTCCTCGACTGGGTCCTGGGGCTCAGGACGGGTCTTCGATGTAGCCGATGTAGGGCAAGTTGCGGTACTTCTCGTCGAAATCGAGGCCGTAGCCGACCACGAAGCGATCTTCGATGGAGAACCCCCGGTAGTCGACCTGCACCTCCGCCTCGCGGCGCGAGACCTTGTCGAGGAGCGCACAGAGCTTGACGCTTTGGGCGCCGCGGAAGCGAAGCAGCCCCAAGATCGTGCGGAGAGTGTGGCCGGTGTCGACGATGTCCTCGATCAGCAACACATGAGCGTCTCGGATCGAGACGTCGATGTCTTTGCGGATGCGCACCTCGCCGGGTTCGGTATTGGCGCCGTAGCTCGAGGTCTGGAAGAAGTCCACCTCGACGGGGATCGACAGTCGCTTGAGCAGGTCGACCATGAAGAAGACCGAGCCCTTGAGGACGCCGACACAGATCAGGCGGTCGACTCCCCGGTAGTCACGATCGATCTCGGCAGCGAGCTCGGCGACGCGGCGCTCGAC
>JAGQSE010000070.1 GCA_020439725.1 Acidobacteriota bacterium | reverse complement strand
GGCGACCTGCTGGTGGTCAACGACACGCGGGTCCTGCCGTCGCGCCTCTTCGCCCGCCGCCCCGACACCGGTGGGCGCGTCGAGCTGTTGCTGGTCGAAGCCCACGGCGAGCTCGAGTGGGACGCGTTGATCAAGCCCGGCCGCAAGGCTCGGCCCGGCACTCGGCTCGAGCTACCCGGTGGCCCCGGTGTCGAAGTCGTCGCCAAGCGTGAGGACGACGGGCTCTACCGGCTGCGCTTCACCGAGCCCGTCGAGCCTCATCTCGAGCGCCTGGGTCACGTGCCGCTACCGCCCTACATCAAGCGCGCCGACCGTGCCGAGGACCGCGAGCGGTACCAGACCGTCTACGCCCGGGAGCCCGGCGCCATCGCCGCTCCGACCGCCGGGCTGCACTTTTCGCGCGAGCTCCTCGAAACGCTCGGCGAGCACGGGATCCAGCGCGCGACGGTGACGCTCCACGTCGGCATCGGCACCTTCAAGCCGGTGACCGCCGAGCTGGTCCACGAGCATCGCATGGACGCCGAACGCTGGCAGGTGAGCGAGGAAACGGCGGCGGCGATCGGCAGGACGCGGGCCGCCGGCGGGCGGGTGGTGGCGGTGGGCACGACGGTGGTCCGGACCCTCGAGACCGCGGCCCTCGAAGGCGGTGGCGAGGTCGTCCCGGGGCACGGCTCGACCAGGCTCTTCATCACCCCGGGCTTTCGCTTCCAGGCGGTCGACGCCCTGCTCACTAACTTCCACTTGCCGTGCTCGACCCTGCTGATGCTGGTCTCCGCCTTCGCCGGCCGCGACCGGGTCCTCGCCGGGTATCGAGAAGCCGTCGAGGAGCGCTACCGCTTCTACTCCTATGGCGATGCGATGCTCGCCGAACGGCAGTCCTAGCTACACAGCGCCGACACCGAGGCGACATCGCGGCGCTGCCACGACCCTCAGCGCGGCGGCCAGTTGCGGAGCAGGTAGGGCACGAGGAAGAGCACGCACGAGACACCCAGGGCATAGACCGGCACCAAGGGGGAGACCGCGTGCAAGGTCTCGGGACCGAGGCTGAAGAGGAGCGCGTAGAGACAGAAGGGACCGAGCAGGTAGAGGGCGAGGAAACGGCGCCGGAGCCCCTCGGGGAGGAGCTTCCGGCGGCGTACGAAGACGTTGCCGCTGACCCAGCCCACCGCCACCGCGAGGGTGTAGAGGGCCTGGAGCGAGAGCGGTGCCAGAAGGCCGGTCAGGACCACCCAGCCGAGCTGGTGGAGCAGCGCCAGGAGGGCGCTTGCCAGATAGAGGCCGCCGAGGATCGACTCGAGCCGCCCCACGCCGGCCTCACTCGCTCTCGCCGTCCGGGTTCCAGCGCAGGATCGGATTGCGCGCCGCCCGCGCCTCGTCGCAACGGCGTACCGGCGTCGTATACGGCGCCCCGCGCACCAGGTCCGGCGCTTCCTTGGCCTCGACGGCGATGGCCTGCATGGCCTCGATGAAGCTGTCGAGGTCTTCCTTCGCCACCGTCTCGGTGGGCTCGATCATCAACGCACCGGAAACGATGGTCGGGAAGTAGATGGTCGGCGGGTGGAAGCCGTAGTCCATCATCCGCTTGGCGATGTCCATGGTGGTGACACCGTCCACCGACTGCCACTTGTCCGAAAACACCACCTCGTGGAGCGTCGGCGAGTGGTAAGGCAGGTGGAAGCTCTCCTCGAGGGCTTTGCGCACGTAGTTGGCGTTGAGCACCG
>JAGQSE010000069.1 GCA_020439725.1 Acidobacteriota bacterium | reverse complement strand
CGTGGTCGACGTGACCCATGATCGTCACCACCGGTGCGCGAGGCTCCTTGGCGGTGGTGACCCCCTCGTCTTCGAGGTCCTGCTCCTGTTGCAGCTGGACCTCTTCCTCGAAGCTCACCACCATCGTCTCGACCCCGAGGTCGGCGGCGATCTTCTCGGCCAGCTCGGGCTCGAGGACGTGGTTGATGTTGGCCATGATGCCGCGGCTGAACAGAGCCTTGATGAGGTCCTTGGACTTGACGCCGAGCTTCTCTGCGAACTCGCGGACGGTCATGCCCTCGGAGATCATCACCGGCCCTTCGGGAGCGGCCTCCTTGAAGGTCAGCTTCTCGGCCACCGGCGCCGCGGTCTGCTCGCTGCGATCACCGCGCCCCTTGCGACGACGGCCCCCTCCAGGGCTGCCGCCTCCGAAGCCTCGGCCGCGACCGCGGCCGGGTGGTGGGCTCGGCCCCACCGGCGGACGCATGCCGCGTGGATCGCGGGTGACGGTGGCACGCTTGATCTCGCGCACCTTGGGCGCCTCGCTGACGGGCGCGGGCGGCTTGGCCGCGGCCGCCGCGGGCTTTTCGGGAGTGGCAACGGGCGCGGCCTTGGCGGCAGCGGTGGCGGGCCGTTCCGGTTGCTGGGGGCTGGCCGGCGCCTCGACCACCGGCGGTGCCACCGGCTCGGGAGCCGCTACCGGCGTGGGGGACGGAGCCTCGACCACCGGGATCGGAGTCGGTTCCGGTTTGGGCTTGGGCCGTTCGGTGGCTGGAAGCGTCTTGATGCGCGGCTCGACGCGCTGGATCATCGTGCGCGGACGGCCGGGCCGCAGGGGATTGGGCGGCGCTTGGCGCGGCGGCAGCGGCCGCCGGCGCGGCAGCGCGGAGCCGGTCGTCTCCTCGGTCGCTCCGTCGCGCAGGATCACCTCACGGGCCGGCGGGAGCTTTTTGCCCTGCAGGATCGCCTGGAGGATGTCCGTATCGATCTGTGCGTCGTCGCCCTCGACGCGCACGCCGATCGACTTCAGCTTGAACATGAGGTCCTGGTGGGGGAGCCCCATCATGCGCGCTAGGTCCTGGACCCGGATCTTTCCCATATGCCTCTCTGCTCTCCAATCCTTGCGAGTGACCGCCTGCGTCCTGTGCGGTTGTGCCGGAAGAACGTCTTACTCGTCGTGCTCCGAGGCGGTATCGGTACTCTCGGCGTCTGCCTCCGGCTCGCCTTCGTCGGCGAGCGGGTTGTCGGCCAGTCGGGCCTGGAGGGCTTCGCTCTCCTGGAACGCCCGGCTCAACGCCGCCATGAAATCGTCGTCGGCCATGGTCGGGGTCGAGGGCTCTTCGACCACCTCGAAACCCTCCGCCACGGAAGCGGTGTCGGCCTCCTGGCGCAGCCGGTCTTCCTCATCCCGAGCCCAGCTCATGATCGTCTCGGCGAGCTTGGGGCCCACGCCCTCGACCTCGGTGAGATCTTCCGCGGACGCCTCGAGCAGGGCGTTCAGAGTTCCAAGACCGGTGGCCTGGAGGGCCTCGGCGGTTTTGGCGCCGACCCCCGGGATCTCGGTCAAATCGATCTCGACGTCCGCCTGTCTGGGGCCGGACTGGCTCACCACCCCCTGGAGCATGCGGGCCAGAGCATCGGCGACCTCGTCCTTGACGTCGGTCTCGCTCTTGATGTCGATCTTGGCGCCGATCAACTCGGCGGCGAGACGGACGTTCTGCCCGCGCTTGCCGATGGCCAGCGACAGCTGTTCGTCCTCGACGATGACGTCGAGGTGGGGCACCTCGCCGTGGTGAGTCACCGAGACGCGGGTGATCTTGGCCGGCGCCAGGGCGCTCTGGGCGAAGGTCACCAGGTCGTCGCTGAACTCGATGATGTCGATCTTCTCGCCGCGCAGCTCGCGGATGATGGACTGGACGCGCGACCCCTTCATGCCGACGCAGGCGCCGACCGG
>JAGQSE010000068.1:5357-7066 GCA_020439725.1 Acidobacteriota bacterium | reverse complement strand
GGCGATATCCGGTCGAGGATGTCGAGGCCCTGCGTCTTCGGCAGAGCCTGCGGCGTCACCCGGAGCGCACGGCTCCCCAGGCGCTCCATTTCGGCGCACCGGTCCTCGAGTCGGCGCTGACCCTGGTCGAAGGAGGGCGGCTGTTCTATCGCGGGCGCGACGCGGTCGAGCTGGCGCGGATGGAGAGCTTCGAGCGGGTCGCCGCACTGCTGTGGACCGGTGACGCCGGCTCGGCCGAGCAGCTCTTCTTCTCATCGTCCGCGGAACCTCTCACCGCCGAGCTGTCTACATCGAGCTACGCCGCGGCGGGTCTGGGCCTCGGTCCTGTCGAGCGATGCCAGGCGGGGTTGCCCCGGCTGTGCGACGCCGACGCGGCGGCCTGGGATCTCCGCCCGACCGCGGTTCCCGCCACCGGCGCCCGGATCCTGCGGGCGATGGCCTGCTGGATGGCCGGCGCGGGTTGCCTCGCGGACACGGCCATCGCCGCGACACTGGCCGCTGCCTGGGCGCCGGGCAGGCTCGACGCTCCAAGAGCCCTCGAGGCCGCGCTCATCCTGTGCGCCGACCACGAGCTCAACGTCTCGGCCTTCACCGCCCGCTGCGTTGCCTCCGCCGACGCGACGCCCTACGACGTGGTGTGCGCGGGGCTCGCCGCTCTCCGCGGCCGGCGCCATGGTGGCTACACGGCGCGGGTGGCGGCGCTGCTACGCGAGGTCACCGACCCGTCGCAGGCGGCGCCGACCCTCGTCGACCGGCTGCGCCGAGGGGAGGACGTCCCCGGCTTCGGCCACTCGCTCTACCCCCAGGGCGATCCCCGCGCGTCGGAGCTCCTCGGAATCGCGCACCGGGTGGCGCTGCCGGGATCTCGGCTCGAGGTCCTCGAGGCCGTGGTCGAAGCCGCCAGCTCGATCCTCGGCGAGGAACCTACCCTCGACGTCGGTCTGGTGGCGCTCGAGACCGCCCTCGAGCTCCCCGCCGGCAGCGCTCTGGCGCTCTTCGCCCTCGGCCGCACCGCCGGCTGGATCGCTCATGCCGTCGAGGAGTACTCCGGCGACCGCCTGATCCGCCCCCGGGCGCGCTACGTCGGCCCGGCACCCGGGAGCTGAGCGAAAAAACTTGGCGAGATCGGTTGCGTTTTCCCGGCCTCCGGGGTCCAACGAGATGATGAGCACCGCCACGAGCACCCTCGCGACCCGCCTACGCCTGCCCCGCGACCCGCGCTGGTACCAGATCACCGCGCTGACCTCGCTCCTCGCCTACGGCATCGTCTTTCTCGGCTTCGGGGTCGATCCCGGGCGGGTAGCGCTGCTGGTGGCGATGGCGCTGGCGGTCCAGTGGCTGGCGGGGCGCTCGGTGGGAGTCGAGCGCTTCGACGCCAAGAGCCCGCTGATCTCGGCGCTCTCGCTGAGCCTGCTGCTGCGCACCTCGTCGCTGCTCCTGGCGATGCTCGCCGCCGCCCTCGCCATCGGCAGCAAGTTCGCGATCCGGCGCCGCGGCAAGCACGTCTTCAACCCCACCAACTTCGCGCTGGTCGTGCTCATCGCGGTCACCGACGGCGCCTGGGTGTCGCCGGGTCAGTGGGGAAGCGCCGCGATCCTGGTCTTCGCCATGGCCGCCGCCGGCATGATCGTGCTCTACCGCGCCGCCCGCTTCGACGTGACCTGGGCGTTCCTCGGCAGCTGGGCGGCGATCCTGGTCGGGCGCGCGAT
>JAGQSE010000068.1:0-5206 GCA_020439725.1 Acidobacteriota bacterium | reverse complement strand
TGTGGCGCTTCGAACCCACCGGGTTGCTCTTCGCCCTGGCCGCCTCGGCTCCGCTGGTCCCGCTGCTCGATCGTCTCTTCCCGGGTACCCGCTACTCCTGGGCTCGGCCGACCGCGGTCCCGGCCCAGCCGCCACAACCGACCCTCTCCCCCGTTCGCTCGAGTGCCTTCGACGTCCCCGCTCTTGAAAGGAGCTCGCCATGAACCGCCGCCTCTCGATCCTCGGCAGTCTCGCCCTCGTCCTCCCGCTGCTCCTGATGCCCTCGGCCGCTCGGGCCTTTTGCGGCTTCTACGTCGCCCGCGCCGACACCGGGCTCTACAACCAGGCCTCGCAGGTGGTGCTGGTGCGCGACGGCGACCGCACCGTGATCACCATGGTCAGCGACGTCTCCGGCGCACCCGAGGAGTTCGCGATGGTGGTGCCGGTACCGACCTTTCTCGAGCGCGACCAGATCCATGTCACCGACAAGGCCATCGTCGACCAGCTCGACGCCTACTCGTCGCCGCGGTTGGTCGAGTACCACGACAGCGACCCCTGCGCGCGCTACGAGGCCGATCGCATGCTCATGGAATCGGCCGCGCCCGCGGCACCGATGTCCAGGAAGGTCCCCTCTGCCCAAGCTCTGGGTGTGACCATCGAGGCCTCCTATACGGTTGGCGAGTACGACATCCTGATCCTCTCCGCCAAACAGAGCGACGGCCTGGTGACCTGGCTCAAGAGCGAAGGGTATCGCCTGCCCAAGGGCGCCGAGCCGGTGGTCGCGAGCTATCTCAAGCAGGGGATGCGTTTCTTCGTCGCCAAGGTCAACCTCGAGGAGCAGGCCAAGCTCGGCTACCAGACGCTCCGGCCGCTGCAGATGGCCTTCGAGAGCCGGCGCTTCATGCTGCCGATCCGTCTCGGCACGGTCAACGCCGACGGTCCCCAGGAGCTCTTCGTCTACACCCTGACCCGCACCGGTCGCGTCGAGACGACCAACTACCGGACGGTGAAGCTGCCCACGGGCATGGACCTGCCGGTCTTCGTCAAGGACGATTTCGGGCGGTTCTACAAGGATATGTTCGCGCACCAGGTCGAGGCTGAGAACCGGCGCGCGGTGTTCGTCGAATACGCCTGGGACATGGCCTGGTGCGACCCCTGTGCCGCCGACCCGTTGACCCCGCAGCAGCTGTCCGAGCTGGGAGTCTTCTGGCTCGACTCACGCGCCGTCGGCCCGGCGCAAAACGTCTTCATCACCCGCCTCCACCTGAGCTACGACCGCGACCACTTTCCCGAGGACCTGATGTTCCAGGAGACCGGCAACCGCGAGAACTTCCAGGGGCGCTACGTCATGCGTCACCCGTGGACCGGCAATGCCACGTGTTCCGCCGCCGACGACTATCGCCGCGAGCTCAGCGACCGCCGTCGCCGCGACGCCCTCGAGCTCGCCCGCCTGACCGGCTGGAGCGTCGCCGACATCGAGCGGCGCCAGGGCCCCGGCACCAAGATCCCCGATCCCCAGCCCTGGTGGAAGCGGCTCTGGGGCGGCTGATCAGATTTCTCCACCGATTCCGTTCCAACCAGAGACGCGAGCCCCGGCCCAACGCCGGGGCTCCTCGAGACCCGCGCCTCGTGGCGCACTCACTCTCTTGGAGGAACGACATGTACGCCCGATCTCTCGCCTCGTCACTGGTCTTGGCCTTGGCCGGCCTGTTCCTGCTCGCCACTCCCTCGGCGCAGGCTCAGGCCTTCGTCGACAGTTACTATGACCTCAACCAGGGCAATTCGATCCCGCTCACCGCCTTCGACTCATCCCGAGATCGCGTGGTGATCGCCTCGCTCCGCGAGATCAGCAGTTTCAAGAACGACATCGCCCTCGACATCACGATCAAGAACCCGTTTCAGATCGCTCGGACCTACGTCTACACGGCTCCCTTTCTCGACAGCAAGAACGGCCGCGTGGAAATCGCCGACCTCGTGGCGGACGACAACGCCTACGTCGTCTTCTTCAACAAGTCTGCGGACTCGAGAACGCGGTGGTCGAGCTGGGCGCTGCGTCTCGACCCGAGCAACCTTCACGTGGTCTGGGGTCGCCAGCTCACCGTCTCTGGCGATCCGGACGAGTTCGTGCGTGTGCGAGACGCCGTCTCGCTGGGCACCAGCTGGGCGATGGTCGCTGCCCTCGACAACGAGTTGATCGATGCCGAGACCGCCGTCGTCCGCATCGACGGAGCGGGAACCGTGTTGTGGTCCAACAGCTATGCACTGACCAAAGACGCCGAGCTGTTCACGCTCTCCTACGGCCCCCAGGGCTTGGTGGCGGGCGGCTGGGTATCGGACGTCCTCGCCGACGACGTCGCCGCACCAGTGGTGCTCCAGCTTGAAACCCACTCAGGGCAGCTGACGAACGCCGTCGAGTACGTCAACGTCCGCACCGAGTTCACATTGGCCATGACGCAGGATGCCGGTCCGTATGGCTCCTCGGCGTCGCTCTTCCTGGGGGGCCAAATCGGCGGCGGCGGGGACGACGCGGTGTTCTGGAACGTCGACTCGTACCTCAACGCGAGCTACGGCACCCGCATCCCGGACGTCAGCTACTTCATGAAGGCCATCGATCTGACAGCGGCTGGGGACCTGGTGGCCATCGAGTACGACTACACCTTCGGCGACCGGCTGCTCACCGTGCCGGGTCCTCACGTCACCGGGACGGGGACGCCGTTCCTGAGCGACCTCTCGGCGAGCTATGCACCGGCGACGGTCAAGCTCACGTCGTTGTCGTCCGCTCTCGGGGCGGTGCAGGTGGGAGGCGTCCAGACCCAGGACTCCTCGACCATCCTCGATCCCGTGGTGCTGGCCCACACCTCGCTCTCGGGAGCCCTCGACTCGTGCGTACCGACCGAGCCTCTGGCGCCGCGCATCCTGCAGTTCATCGAATCGCTCCATCTCGAGGGCTCGACTCACCGACGGCAAATCGGCCTCGAGCCCTACCCGTTCCAGCTGGTCAACCTCGGCTCCGTCGTCGGCACGCCCTTGTGCCCGCTCTGAGCCAAGGGCTCCGCAACGCCCGGAGCGCTCAGGCGAGCGCCAAGAGGCGCATGGTGCGCTCGGCGGCCTCGAGTGCCGGGTGCCCGGGCAGCAAGGCGCCGCGCAGGATCGGCAGAGCGCCGGCCAGCTCCCGTCTGGCCGCGTCGGGCCGGCCCTGGAGCCGGTAGACCTCGGCCAGCGCGGCAGCGCACCGGGCGCCCTCAGGGTGCTCTGGATCCGACTTCCGCCACACGGCCTCCGCCTCTCGATACAGGGAGGCGGAGGCTTCGAGGCGTCCTTGGGCCTTGCGCAGCGCCGCCAGCTCTGCGCGAACCCCGGCCAAGGGCGACGCCTCGGGCCCGAGGGCTGCCTCGAGGGCTTCCCGAGCCGAGGCGAGCCGGGCTTCGGCCTCGTCGAAGCGTCCGAGGTCCGCCAGGATGCCCCCTTCGGCGACCCGGGTCGTCGCGCGCCAGGGATGCTCGGGCCCCACGTGGCCGGCGAGCACCTCGTCGGCCCGCCGTACCAGCTCGAGGGCTTCGCTCACCCGCCCCTGATCCCGCCGCAGCTCGGCAAGAGCCTTGAGGTTGAGACCGACGTTGGGGTGAGCGTCCCCCACTTCCCGGTGAAAGATGGCCAGCGCCGCCTCGATGTGCTCCTGCGAGGCGGCGAAGTCTCCGAGGAAGCGTTCGAGCCGACCGAGGTTCCCCAGGTGCACCGCCACGAAGAAGTGCTCGTCGCCGTGGATCTCGCGCATGATCTCTAGCCCCTCGGCGTAGGCGGCGCGGGCTTCCCGGTAGTCGCCGCGCGAGCGCAGCACCACCCCGAGGTTGTTGAGCACGGCGGCGGTGAGCGGATCGTGACCAAGACGCCGACGGTAGATCTCGAGCGCCCGCCGCAGGTGCTCCTCCGCCTCTCGATACTCGGTCTTGTTACGCAGCACCTCCCCGAGGGCGTTGCTGGTCTCCGCGAGAGCCATCTCGCCGCCGGCGAGGCTCCAGCTGATGTCGACCGCCCGCCGCGCCAGGGCCTCGGCCTCCTCGAGGTCGCCTTGGCGCTGGCGCACCGTCGCGAGGTGTCCGAGGCGATGCGCCAGCACGGTGCCGCCCTCGGGCTCGGCGAGCTCGACCGAACGCCGCAACGGTCCCTCGGCAGAATCGGTCCGACCCTCGACCCGGTAGAGCTGGCCGAGCGAGCTGAGCGCCAGCCCCAGGTCGGCGCGGCTCTCGGGCAGGTGACGCTCGAGGACCTCGATGGCCTCGAGGAAGCTCCGTTCGGAGGCCTCGTACTCGCCGAGGTCCGTCTGTACCATGCCCAAGGAGTTCCGGGCGCGTGCCGTTTGCAGGTGTTCCGGGCCATGCACCCGGCGCGCCAGCTCGACGGTCCGCTCGAGCAGGTCTCGGGCTCTCTCGAGAAGACCCTGGTTGCGGTAGATCAGACCGAGGGTCGAAGCCAGGCGGACCTGGAGCTCGGGCTGGTCGGCGAGCTCCGAGAGGACGCGGTCGCGTTGCGCGTCGAGGAGCTCCTCGGTCCCCGCACGGCTCGCCGATTCGCTCCGTGGATCCTGGATCTGGAAGACGCGCTCGACGAAAGCCACCGCCTCCTCGGCCCGCGCCTGCGCCATGAGAGCGGCGTTGCGCTCGGCGCGGAGACGCAACGCCTGGATGCTCGCGGTGAGCGCGAAGACCAGTGCGAAGACCCCCAGAAGCAGGCCGAGGACCACCGCAGTTCGGTTGCGCCGGACGAACTTCTGCGCCCGATAGCCCCAGGTCCTCGGCCGGGCGCGCACCGGCATCCCGCCGAGGAACCGGTCGACGTCCTCCGCCAGGGCCTCGACCGAGGCGTAGCGCAGCTCCGGCTCGAAGGCGAGAGCCTTCATCACGATGCGATCGAGGTCTCCGGGCAGGGTGCGCCAGGCCGGCCGGTCCTCGCCCCGGCCTCGGTCGCTCGCGGCGAGGCGTTCGCTCGGGCGTGGCGCCGGACCGGCTTCGAGAGCCTGCTCGATGGCGGCGGAGCTTCGGCCCGCATGCTCGAAGGGCCGCGTCCCGGTGAGCAGCTCGTAGAGCATGACCCCGAGGGAGTAGACGTCCGTCGCCGTGGTCACCGCGCGACCGGCGATCTGCTCGGGACTCGCGTAATTGGGCGTCAGCGCACGGTACTGGGTCTCGGTGTGGTCTCCGGTGGGCTCTCCCCCGGCGTCGAGGAGCTT
>JAGQSE010000067.1:2003-2733 GCA_020439725.1 Acidobacteriota bacterium | reverse complement strand
GGCGGCATCGGCGAGGCCATCGCGCGCGAGCTCGCCACCCGCGCAGCCCACGTCGCGGTGCACTACCACCGCGGCCGGGAGGCCGCCACCGAGCTGGTCGCCACGCTTCCCGGGAACGGCCACGCCGTCTTCGGTGCCGACCTGGCCGACGCCGCCGCCTGCAACCGGCTGGTCAGCGAGGTCGTCGAGCGGTTTGGCGACCTCCACCTCCTGGTCAACAACGCCGGCATCTTCGAGACCCATCCGCCCCTCGCGTGCGACCCGGAGACCTGGGCCGCCGCCTGGCGCCGGACCTTGGACGTCAACCTCCTGGGCCCGGCCCTGCTGAGCCACGCGGCGGCCTTGCACATGGTCGGTCGCGGCGTCGAAGGCGTCCGTGGACGCATCGTCCACATCACCTCCCGCGGCGCGTTCCGTGGCGAGCCCGACGCACCCGCCTACGGTGCCAGCAAGGCCGGTCTCAACGCCTTCGGCCAGAGCCTCGCCAAGGCGCTGGCGCCCCACGGTGTGCTGGTCTTCTCGATCGCACCGGGATGGGTCGACACCGAGCGGGTGGCCCCTTTCGTCCACGGCTCGAAGCAGGAGGAGATCCTGCGCGAGAGCCCGCTGGGGCGGGTCGCGGAGCCGGCCGAGGTGGCACGGGTGGTCGCCTTCCTGGCGTCACCGGGTCACGACTCGCTCACCGGCTGCATCATCGATCTCAACGGCGCCTCGTACCTGCGTACTTGAG
>JAGQSE010000067.1:0-1991 GCA_020439725.1 Acidobacteriota bacterium | reverse complement strand
CGCGAGCCGGCTAGACGTCCGCGAGCCAGCGCAGCAGCCGCTCGACGTCCTCCGAGCGGTGCCAGCCGTGGAAGGCGATGCGCAGGTAGCCCTCGCGCACCGAGCTGTAGATGCCCCTGCCGAATCCCTGGTGCATCAGCGTCTCGAGGGAGGTCGGGCCGCGCCCCTCGTGATGCAGCGAGAGGATCGAGCCCAGACGCCCGGCCCGCCGCAGCTCCTCGAGGCGGCGGGCTTCGCGGCGCCACAGCGGGATCTCGTGGAGATCGCCCAGGAAGAGCTGCTGCAGGTGGGCGACGTGGCGCGAGATGGCGCCGACACCGGCGTCACCGATCAGCCGCAGCGACGCTTCGACGGCGGCGCAGCCGACCAGGTTCGGGACGCCGAGCTCGAGGGCGTCGCCGCCCTCGGACCAGCCACGGTCGAAGTCGGTGCTCGGGCGCTCGAAATTCGTCGCATCCTCCACCGAGAGCCATCCCCCCGGCGGCGTGAGCCGCGAGCGGAGGGCCGGATCGGTCCACAGCAGCCCCACCCCCTGTGGCGCCAGCAGACCCTTGTGACAGCCGGTGGCGAAGGCGGCGACACCGCGCAAGGAGAGCGGGCGTGTGCCCGCCGCCTGGATGCCGTCGACGACCAGATCGACACCGCGCTTGCGACAGCCGTCGGCGAGTCGAGGCAGGTCGAGCTCGAGACCGTCTTGGAAGCGCACCCAGCTGACGGAGAGCACCCGCGTCGAGGGCCCGAGGGCCTCGAGCAAACGCTCTTCGGGTTCGGCGTCGACGGTGGGGGCGGTGCTCCCCCAGGCGCCGGAGCCGGCGGTGTGACCGGGCCACAACGGCACCTCGCGGAGTCGTACCCCGCGCTCCTCGAGGACCAGCCAGGGCAAGGCGTTGGAAGGGAACTCACCCAGCGGCACGACGACCTCGTCACCGGGCCGCCACGGATAGCCCTGGGCGACCACCGCCAGACCCGAAGACGTCGTGCCCGTGAGCGTCAGGTCCTCGGGGCGACACCCGAGCACCGGCACCGCCGCCTCGCGCACCCTCCGGGGCAGGCCCTGGAAATCCTCGACCCAGCGCATCTGCCACGGGCGAACCTCCTTGCCCAGGACCTCCTGCATCGCCCGCGCCGCCATCCGCGGTACCGGACCCTCGGAGCAATGCATCACCCACAGCACCTCCTCGGTGGGGCCTCCGCTCCAATCGAAGGCGTCGTGGGGCAAGGGTGGCCCATCGAGCGACGGGGAGAACGGCGGGTCGGCGGGCTGGCTCACGGTGCTCTTCCTCGATCGGTTGGTCAGGTCCGGGACGGGTCGATCGTCTCACAAAGCCAAGAGGCGCCGGGCGCCGTACCCTCTGCCGGATCCGTCTGTTAGCATGAGTTTGCGCATCCCCGAAGACGCCGGATCCTCCGCTTCGACCCCGTGATTCGGAGCTTCGAGGTTCGGTTCCCTTCCCGACCCTTCGAGCCGATCCAGAGCCAGCACAGGACGCATCATGGACGCCATTCTCGAGCCGACCACCGCCACCGATCGCCAAGCGCTCCTCGGAGCCTTCCGCGCCGTGCGGGCCACCAGCCTGCGGCTGTGCGACCCCCTCACGGCGGAGGACTACCGCATCCAGACCATGCCCGACGTCAGCCCTCCGTGGTGGAACCTCGGCCACACCAGCTGGTTCTTCGCGCGCAACATCCTCGCTCCGGAGGGCCTCTGCGAGCCCCTCGATGAACGTCTCGACTACGTCCTCAATTCGTATTACGAATCCCTCGGTCCCCGCCTGCCGCGGGCCCGTCGCGGCCTCGTCACCCGCCCCACCACCGCAGAGGTGCTGCGCTTCCGGGCCTCCGTCGACGAGCGGATGGCGCAGCTCATCGAGCGCTGTCCGGAAGAGCGTCTCGACGATCTCGCCTTCCTCGTCACCACCGGCATGCACCACGAGCAGCAACACCAGGAGCTCCTGACCACCGAGGTCAAGCACATCCTGGGCAGCAACGTC
>JAGQSE010000004.1 GCA_020439725.1 Acidobacteriota bacterium | reverse complement strand
CTGTCGCACGTCCGGTCGATCCACCTGCGCCAGCCCGGCGATGCGCTGGTCATCGACGCCACGACGCTGGCCAACCTCGAGATCTTTCGCAGCCTGCGCGAGGGCGGGCGCAAGGGGACCCTGCTGTCGGTCCTCGACCGCACGGTGACGGCCCCGGGCGGACGGACCCTCCGCGACTGGTTGCGCCGGCCGCTGCGCGATCCCGAAACGATCGCGAGGCGCCACGACGCGGTCGGGGAACTGGTCGCCGATGGCGAGACGCGAGGCCGCCTGCGCGAGCTCCTCGGACGCTTCACGGACCCGGAGCGCCTGCTCAGCCGCGCGGTGCTCGGGACCTTGACGCCGCGCGAAACCGCGGCCTTGAGGGACAGCCTCGAGCTGGCGCCGGAGCTCTTTGCGAGCCTCGATGACTTCGCGTCGGAAACGCTCGCCGAGCTGGCGGCGACCTCGCCCCTTCCCGAGCTGTGCGCCGAGCTCCAACGCGTGCTCTCGGAGGCGCCGTCGGCCCAGATCAAGGACGGCGGGGTGATCGCCGCGGAGGTAGACGAGGACCTCGACCGCTACCGTTCGCTGGCCCGCGACAGCAAACGCCACATCCTCCAGCTCGAGGCCCGCGAGCGCGAGCGCTCGGGGATCCCGTCACTCAAGGTCCGCTACAACAAGGTGTTCGGCTACTACGTCGAGATCACCAAGGCCAACCAGCACCTGGTTCCCGACGACTACATCCGCAAGCAGACGCTGGTCAATGCGGAGCGCTACGTCACCCCGGAGATCAAGGAGCTCGAGGAGCAGATCCTGAGTGCCGAGGAGCGTCAGCTGGCCCTCGAAGCCGAGTACTTCGAACGGCTGGTCGCCACCGTGGCGGTGGCGGGCGGTGAGCTCCTCGATCTGGCGCGGGCCCTGGGTCGCCTCGACGCCCTGGCGGCGCTCGCCGAGGTGGCGGCCCGGGGCGGCTACGTGCGGCCCGAAATGCTTCCCTTGGGCGCCCCGCTCCGCGTTCGCGAGGGTCGGCACCCGGTGGTGGAGCAGAGCAACAGCGAGCCCTTCGTCCCCAACGACATCGATCTCGACGGTGAGAGCGCGCAGATCGTGCTCCTCACCGGCCCCAACATGGGTGGCAAGTCCACCTATCTGCGGCAGGTGGCGCTCCTCGTGCTGATGGCCCAGGCCGGTTCCTTCGTCCCCGCCGAATCGGCGAGCCTCGGAGTGGTCGACCGCATCTTCACCCGTGTCGGTGCCAGCGATGACCTCGCCCGCGGCGAGTCGACCTTCATGGTCGAGATGATCGAGACCGCCAACATCCTCCATCACGCCACCGAGAACAGCTTGGTGATCCTCGACGAGGTCGGGCGTGGCACGGCGACCTTCGACGGCCTGTCCATCGCCTGGGCCATCGTCGAGTTCTTGCACCAGCATCGGCGCCCCAAGACCCTCTTCGCCACCCACTACCACGAGCTCACCGAGCTGGCGACGGTACTGCCGCGGCTGGTCAACCGCACGCTCAGCGTCCGCGAATGGGGCGAGCGCAT
>JAGQSE010000066.1 GCA_020439725.1 Acidobacteriota bacterium | reverse complement strand
CTCGACCCCGACGGCGATCCCCAGGCCTGGGCCGGCGCCGGGCTGTTGCACGAGGTCGGCGTCGAGACCCTGCCCCGGTCGGGGCGCGTCTATCGGCCCAGCTTCGGCTCCGCGACCCTTCTCGCGGTGCGTCCGTTGGGACCCGAAGCCAGGCCGTGGCGGCTGGTGGCGGGACGTACCTACTCGGCGGATTCGCTGCCCTTCGACCCTCCCGGGGCGCTGCCGGCGGATCGCTACCGCTGGTCGCTGGCGGACGACGCGTCGTCGGCCGGATCGGGGAGCCGGGCCATCGAGGCCGACAGCGGTCCGGTGCTGATCGTCGACGGGCCGGTGGCCGTCGCCGGCGTGGCACCGGGCAGATCCTTCGCCCGCCTCGCCCTGGCGCTGATCGGGCTGGCCCTCCTCGGCCTGGCGGTGCTTCGCGGGGTGGGACTCGCGCTTCGCGCCGAGGAAGCGCCGGGTCCGGTGCCGCTTCGCCGCGGTGGCGTCGCCCTGGCGCTCCTGGCGGGGATCGGGTGCTGGGCGCAGGCGGCGACGGGCTCCGGTGCCGCCACCACGGCGCTCCTCGGGGGCGTCGCGCTGGCCCTGCTCGGGCTTTGGGGAAGGACCCCTCGCCACGAGTCTCCCTTGCCGGTGCCGCAGGCCGTCGCCGCCGCCCTCGCCCTGGTGGGCGTGGCCTGGGGCTTTCAGGCGCTGATCCGGAAGGCCATCGACCTGGGGGGCGAGCTGGTGGCCTCGCCGGAGGCTTTCTGTCTGCGTCTCGCTTTGTGGGCCGGAGCCTTCGGTCTCTTGCTGCTGGCATCGCGCGAGGGCGTCGCCGAGGCCCGTGTCCGGTCGGACTCGTGGCCGTGGATCGCCGGCGGCTTGTTGGCCACGGCGGCGGCGTTCCACGACCGGCCGCTCCTGGGGCTTCCGCTCCTGGTCGCCGGTTTCGCGGTGGCGGCCCTGTGGGCGCAGCCGCGCCGCCTGCTCAGGAGCCCCGGGATCTTCGCCACCGCCGTCCTTCTCGCCGCCCTGGCATCCGCCGTCGCCTGGGAGACGGGCTACCGGTTGGTGCTCCGGGACTCTCTCGAGAACCGTTTGCTGGCGCGTATGGCGCCGCCGTCGCCGGCGGAGCTCGACCGCGTCCGCGGGGATCTCGGCGCCTATTTCGAAGCCCGGGACCTCAGCACGCTGACCCCCCTGAACGATCTCGACCTGCAGCGCCAGGACCTTGCCTACGTGCTGTGGCGGCGTTCGCCGCTGGCGCGCAACAACGCCCTCTCGGCCCTTGTGGTGCAGCCCGACGAGGGGTTGGCCTCGAGCTTCACCTTCGGTCTGGCCCTGACGGAGGACGGCGAGACGGCCGAGCTGCCACGGGAGCTCGGGGGGCTGCCGCTTTGGGACGACCTCGCCATCGAGGGACGGACGGTGCTGCGCCACCGCGGGGCCCGCTGGGGCGAGGTCCACTTCTGGTTGCGGCCGCGACCGGGATTCGGGCTCGAGAGCAGGCCTCGGGCGGAACAGATCGCCGCTGCACTGCTACGACGGGTGACCGCTGCCGGCGGCCGGATCGAGGGGTTGCCGCGGGAGGCCCTCTATGGTCTCTACGCCAGCTCCGGCCGCGCCCTGCTGACGCCTTGGGAGGAGGCGCCGCCCCTGGCGCCACAGCTCATCGCCGAAGAGCCTGCGGAGGCCCTGGTGGAGACGCCGCTGGGTCCATCCCGCGCCTACCCCGTGCGCGGTCCCGACGGCTGGGAGGTCCTCTTCCTACCACGGCTGGGCCCCGTCGAGGGCCTCGACCGGGTCGGTACCCACGCGGTGCCGGTGCTGACGCTCCTCACCTTGGGGGCGCTGGTACTCCTGCTCCTGGCGTTGCCGCGGCCGGCCTTCCGCGACCTCCTGCGGCGCACCCTTCGCTCCTATTCGAAGCGGCTGCTCATCGCCTACACGGTGTTTGCCCTGGTGCCGTTGCCGCTGCTCAACATCACGCTGGTGGCGGCGGTGGAGAAGCGTCTCTGGCGGCAGCAGCGCACCGCCGGCGAAGCGGTCCTGGTGTCGGCCCAGCGCTATATGGGTGAGTACCTCCTGAGCCTGCCCATCGGGATCAGCGTCGACCGCTCGGTGTTCGACGACGGCCTGCGCTGGTTGTCGGCGGTGGTCCGTCACGACCTCAACGTCTACTGGGGCCCCAGCGAGAGCGAGATCGCTTCGAGTCGTCCCGAGCTCTTCACCGCCGGGCTGCTGCCCAAACGCATCCCCGGCGAGGTCTATGCGCGCCTCGCCCTCGGCGGCTTCAACCTGTCGTCGCGCAACCACCGGGTGGCCGGAACGCCCTACGTCGAGCTCTACGCCCCGCTCCGCGAGCCCGGGGTTTCCCCCGGTGGCGAGCGTCTCTTCCTGTCGATGCCGCTGCTGGCGCAGCAGGAGCTGGCGGCCGAGCAACTGGCGGACCTGCGCCGCCAGAGCCTGCTGTTCAGCACCGCTCTCCTGGTCCTGCTGGTGGCGGTGAGCACGCGCCTGGCGCGGGGCTTCAGCGCGCCCATCACCGACATCGTCGAGGGCACGCGGCGGATCGCCGGCGGCGCCACCTCCCTCGAGATGACGCCGTCGGATCCCGAGCTCGCTGCCCTGGTCGAGGCGGTGGACGAAATGGCCTCGCGGGTCGCCGAGGGCCGCCGCCGGCTGCTCCAGGAGAAGCGGGTGGTGGAGCGCATCGTCGAGCACATCACCTCCGGGGTGGTCTCCCTAGACCGCAAGGACCGCGTGCTGATGCGCAACCGGGTGGCGGCGGAGCTCCTCGGGGTGGGGGTCGGTGAGCCCCTCGTGGACGCGCTGGCGCGCAGCGAACGTCTCGAACCGGTGGCCGCGGCGCTGCATGGCGCGGTGGCCCGGAGGGGGGGGGCCGTGACCGTCCGTCTCGCCGGCGAGGGCGGTCAGGAGCGCGAGTGGTCCTTGGTGCGAGTCGAGGTCCCCGGTAGCGGCGAGCCGTCGAGCCTTCTGGTGGTCGAGGACGCGACGGAGGTGCTGCGCGGTCAGCGCCTCCAGGCCTGGGCCGAGATGGCGCGGATCATCGCCCACGAGATCAAGAACCCGCTGACCCCCATCCGGCTGTCGGCGGAGCACATGCGCCAGGTCCACGCCGTCGATCCGGACCACTTCGACACGGTCTTCGACCGCTGCAACGACAACATCCTGCGTCAGGTGGACGAGCTGCAACAGATCGCCTCGGAGTTCTCGACCTACTCGTCGCTGCTGCGCATCGACCCGAAGCCCGGGGATCTGGCGAAGGCGGTGGGGGAGCTGGTCGAGTCCTACCTCGCCGCACCGCCCCCCGGGGTCGAGGTCCGCTTCGTCGGTCCCGGCCAGGCGGTGCCGGCGCGTTTCGACGCCCGGCTCCTGGGCCGAGCGATCCGCAACCTGCTCGAGAACGCGGTGCGCGCCAGCAGCGGCGGCGGCAGCGTCGAGGTGCGGGTCGAGACCGAGGGAGACGTCGCCCGGGTGGTGGTGGCCGACCGCGGTCCGGGAGTCGCGCCGGACCTCCTCGGACGCATCTTCGACCCGTATTTTTCGACCCACGACACCGGTACGGGGCTGGGCCTGCCCATCGCCCGCCGGGTCGCCGAGGAACATGGCGGCTCGATCAGCGCCAGGAACCGCAGCGGCGGTGGTCTCGAGGTGGTGATCACGCTGCCGAGATCCCACGCCGACAGTGGCACCGTGAACGCCGACAGCGAGGTCCCGACATGAGCACCGCTTCCTTCCCGTCGTCCGTCCCGTCGTCCCGGCCCGTCTCGAGCCGGCGTCACGGGTTGTCCCTCGCCGCCGCCGTGGGACTGGCGGCCTTGCTCCTGGCCCTTGCGGGGTGTCGAGGCGATGCCGGCGGCCCGCGGGCCGAACGGGGCTCCGCGCTGTGGATCGCCGCACCGGGCCCCGGCGCCGACGGTGCGGTGACCGGCCGCCTCGCCGCCGCCGGCATCGAGCGTTATTTCCTCGAGGCGGCGCGTCTCTCCTGGTCCGGTACGGAACCCCAAATCGAGCGTCTCGAGCTGCCGCGGCTGCCGCCGCGGACCCCGGTGATCCTCGCCGTCGACGGTCGTTTCGCCCCGCCCTCGGGAGACGCCGAGAGCATCGCTCGGCGCCTCCAACGAGAGCTCACCAGCCTCGCCTTCCTGGTCGAAGACGAGGGCTACCTGGTCGACGGGTTCCTCCTCGACCTCGATCCGGGGCGGGACCTCGAGCGCTACGCCTCGGTCCTGGCGGCGCTTCGGGCCGGGCGCCAGGATCGTCGGTCGGTGGCAGCCGCGGTGTGGGCCAGACATCTCGCGGCCGGGACCACGGATCCCGGCCTCGCGGCGTTGGCGGCGTCCGTCGACAACCTGGTGGCCTGGCTCTACGGCCAGCGGCCCGAAGAGCCGCCCCGGGACGACGCGTGGGACCTCGGGGCCGTCGACTCCGCCCTCGGCGTCCTCGAGGCCCTCGGCGTGCCCTATCGCGTCGGGGTGGTCACCCTCAATCGCCTCGAGCACCTGAGCGCCGGCGGCGAGATCCTCGAGCGGCGCGCCGACGGACGTCTCGAGACCCTGGCCCTCGATCGTCGGCTCGAGCTCGAACCGGGCTTCGTGCTCTTCGGTCTCGACTGCCGGCGATACGATTTCAAGGCCCGCAGCTCCTTCGTTCTCGAAGGGTGGCAGGTCCGTTCCGGCGAGATCCTCCGCGTCCAGGGGCTGAGCTACGTCTACCTGGCAGAGCTCCAGCGGCGGCTCGCGGCTCGCGACCTCGAGCATCACCTGGGGGAGCTCTACCTGCGACTGCCGGCGCCCGGCGAGCGGATCTCTCCGGCCTTGGACACCCTCCTCGCGAGCCTCGGCGGGCCGCTGCCGGATCCCGAGCTCGAAGCCTCCGTCGAGCAGGTGCCGGGCGGATATCGCGCCAGCCTCCGCCACGTCGGAATCCGCATCAGCGAGCTGGTCTTCGTCGACGCCAACTTCCTCGACCTCGAGCTGCGCGGTGGGACCTTCGGAGCGGTGGACGCCGGTGGCTTCGAGCGCTATCAGCTGCTCCGCCGTACTCGCGACGGCGGCGTCACGGTGAGCCTCCATCAGGCCACCTTGCTGCGTCTCTACCGCCCCATCCTCGAGCCCGGGGACGAGGTGACGACCGGGCGGATCGAGGTCCGCGGGGCCGGCGGCCCGGTTTCCCTCACCCCGAAGCCGTCGTTTCTGTTGCCCGACGGCTCGCCCATGAGCGCCGCCACGAGCCCTTGGCCGGTACCCGCGACGCCGGCGCCCTAGCCGCCGCTGCGAGTCGTCGCCGCGTTCGACCCGCCGCCCTCGCCTGGGGTAGCATCTGGCCGATGCGCCGAACGGCGCTTCCCATCTCCCAACCGCCCGGAGGCCCTTCGATGTCGTCGATCCTGCGCCCGTTCCGCCACGCCACCGCCGCCGTGCTCGTCCTAGCCGGCATCCTCGCCCTGGGCCCGGCCGCGCCGCCGGCCGCCGCTCGCGGCATGACGCCGGCGGACGTCGCGCGCATCGAGTACGTCGACAGCGTCGCGGTGTCGCCGGACGGCACCCACATCGCCTACGCCAAGCTCGTTCCGCGCCGACCCATGGTCGACGAGGACGGTCCGGCGTGGCACGAGCTCCACGTCCTGGCCAAGGACGGCACCTCGATGCCCTTCGTCACCGGCCAGGTGACGGTTCAGGACATCTCCTGGACCCCCGACGGCAGGCAGGTCGTCTTTCGCTCGAAGCGTGGCTCCGACGAGGAGACCGGGTTGTGGGCGATTCCGGTGGATGGCGGCGAGGCGCGGCGGCTCCTGTCCCACGACACCAGCATCGCCGCCTACAGCCTGAGCCCCGATGGCGGCCGGGTCGCCTTCCTGGCCGAGGAGCCGGTGCCCGAGGGGGTCGAAGAGCAGGAGAAGCAGGGCTTCACCCAAGAGGTCTTCGAGGAGGACTGGCGCGACACCAAGGTCTGGGTGGCCGGACTCGGGGATGGGGCGGGCGAAGCGCGGCGTCTCGACCTTCTCGGGACCGCGTCGGCGGTGCGCTGGGCGCCTGCCGGCAACCGGCTGGCGGTGGTCCTCCAGCCGACGCCGGCGGTGGACGACGAATACATGAAGAGCAAGCTCCATGTCGTCGACGCCGACACCGGCAAGGACCTGGTGCAGATCGCCAACCCGGGCAAGCTCGGCGAGGTCCGTTGGAGCCCCGACGGCAAGCGGCTGGCGATGCTCTCGGCGGCGGACCTCAACGACCCCAGCGCCGGGCGCCTCGCCGTCGCCGACGCCGCGACCGGTGCCCTGACCTTCCTCCTGCCGGAGCTCGAGGGCGACGTCGTGAGCTTCGAGTGGGCCGACGCGGGCTCGGTCCTGGCGGTGGTTGCGCAGGGCGCCCGGCACGGCATCTGGCGGGTCGGTGTCGACGGCGCCGCCGACATCCTGATCGAGCCCGGAGTCGCCTGCTGGGAGGACCTGTCGCTCTCCGCCGACGCTTCGACGGTGGTGGCCCGGGGCGACGCGGCGAGCCATCCCCCGGAGCTCTTCCGGGTGGCCGGCGACTCCGTCGAGCGCATGACCTCGAGCAACCCTTGGATCGCCGACCTGGAGCTCGCTCCCCAGGAGCTCATCACCTACCAGGCCCGTGACGGTCTGACCATCGAAGGCGTGTTGATCCGCCCCCTCGGTGCCGAGACCGGCAAGCGCTACCCGCTGATCGTCGACGTCCACGGTGGTCCCGAAGCGCACAACTGCGACGGCTGGCGGACGACCTACTCGCGACCCGGTCAGATGGCCGCCGCTCAGGGCATGGCGGTGCTGGCGCCGAACTATCGCGGCAGCACCGGCCGTGGAGTCGCCTTCGCCAAGCTGCACCAGGGGGATCCGGCGGGCAAGGAGTTCGACGATCTGGTGGACGGGGTCGATCACCTGATCGCCGCCGGCTTGGTCGACGCCGCGCGCGTGGGCATCACCGGCGGCTCCTATGGCGGTTTCGCCACCGCTTGGGGTGCCACCTACTACAGCGAGCGCTATGCCGCGGCGGTGATGTTCGTCGGTATCTCGAACCACATCTCGAAGGCCTTCAACACCGACATCGCCAACGAGATGTACCTGGTCCACCAGCGCAAGCGGGTGTGGGAAGACTGGCAGTTCTTCCTCGAGCGGAGCCCCATCTACTACGCGCGGCAGGCCAAGACGCCGCTCCTCATCCTCCACGGGGATTCGGATCCGCGGGTGAACCCGGAGCAGTCCCTCGAGATGTTCCGCGCCATCAAGCTCGCCGGGGACACGCCGGTGCGCTTCGTCAGCTACCCGGGCGAAGGCCACGGCAATCGGCGGGCGGCGGCGCGCTTCGACTATTCGCTGCGCATGATGCGCTGGTTCGAGCA
>JAGQSE010000065.1 GCA_020439725.1 Acidobacteriota bacterium | reverse complement strand
GACATCTTCGTCTCGATCCACGTCAACTGGATCGAGCAGCGCGAGATACGCGGGGTAGAGACCTATTTCTTGGGCGCTACCGACGACCCCTACCTGCGAGCCATCGCCGCCGCCGAGAACAAGGACTCGGGCTACTCGCTGGCGGATTTCCGGAGCATCATGGAGGGTGTCTACGCCGGCGTCCGCCAGGACGAGTCACGGCGTCTCGCCCAGGCGGTCCAGCGGCAGCTTTTCGCTTCGCTCAAGGGCGTCAACCCGGCGCTCCGCAATCGCGGCGTCAAGACCGCACCCTTCGTCGTCCTGGTGAGCTCCGAGATGCCCGCGGTGCTGGTCGAGGTCTCCTGTCTGTCCAACGACGAGGAGGCCGCGCTGCTCACCAAGCCGCTCTATCGCGAGTACATCGCCCGAGCGCTGTCTTCCGGGATCCGCGACTATGCGGACTCCCTCTCCCCACCCGCTCCGGAGCCCGAGGTCCGGGCTGCCGAAACCGGAGATCCCGGCGATTCCCGCGCCCCGGCGACGACCGTGGCCGCGTTTCAGGAGAGACCATGAGCCAGAACAAGCAGGAAGTCCTCAACGTCGGCATCGACCTCGGCACCTCGCGCAGCTCGATCTCCGCCTCCACCGGTGATCGCCACGTGGTCGAGAGCTACGTCGGCTGGCCCGTCGACATGGTCGCTCGCAAGGTCCTGAAGCGCGAGGTCCTCATCGGCCGCGACGCCCTCGACAACCGACCGATGCTCGAGCTCCACCGCCCCCTCGAGCGCGGCCTGATCAAGGAGGGCTCGGAGCGCGACGACCAAGCGGTGCGCGAGCTCCTCCGCCATCTCCTGTCGCTGGTCGGAGCCGACCCCGAGAGCCGTGGCGACACCAAGGTCCGCGCCGTGGTCGGCGTGCCCGCGGCGGCGCTGCGGGTCAACAAGCAGAATCTGCGGAACGCCATGAAGGGCCTGGTCGACAACCTGATCATCGTCTCCGAGCCCTTCGCCGTCGCCTACGGTCTCGAGGAGCTCCTCCACACCATGGTCATCGACCTCGGCGCCGGCACCACCGACTTCTGCGTCATGAACGGCCGGCTGCCGCGCGAGGATGACCAGCGCACGCTGACCACCGCCGGCGACTCGGTCGACGAGCTCCTCACCACCGCCATCCGCGAGCACTACCCCGACGCGCGCTTCTCGATCCACATGGTGCGCGAGTGGAAGGAGAGCCAGAGCTTCGTCGGCGAGCCCAAGAAGCCCGTCAAAGTCAGCGTCCCCGTCGCCGGTCGCCCCACCGAGATCGACATCACCCAGGAGATGCGCTCCGCCTGCGAGAGCCTCCTCGCCCCGGTCTCCGAGACCATGATCGACCTTTTGAGCCGCGTCGAGCCCGAGTACCAGGCCAAGGTCCGCCAAAACGTCATCCTCTCCGGCGGCACCGCCCTGATCGGCGGCTTTGGCGCCAAGCTCCAAGAAGAGCTCCAGGAAATCGGCGGCGGTCGCGTCCGCGTCGTCAAGGACCCGATCTACGTCGGCTCCGACGGTGGCCTCACCATGGCCGTCGACGCTCCCGAGTCGGACTGGGAAAAGCTCCCGGCGTAGGCCTGGGCTCAGCGCTGCACTGCAGATAAGTCACTGAAAACAAAGCCCCTAAAATGGGGGACCCAAATGTTTGAGGCGCTGCCCTCCACCTCGTCCTGGACCCTGTAAGGCACGAGCAGGCCGGATTTCATCCGGACCGAGACCGAGCCCCTGGCAGCCTCTCCAGACATGGGGGACCCAAATGTTGGAAGGTCTGTTGGCAGCCCTTGCCAAGTCGGCGCAGGACCCTGACGCTCTCGTCATGAGTTTCGTCGGTCGGATCGAAAGCAGCGATCTAGATATTGGCGTCGAGAACGAGCACGGTTCACAGGTCCCGCTGCCGACTCCTGTCCTGCCGCAGGATCTCGGTCGCCGAGGGGGTCGACGGTGCTCGACGAGTCGCCTCCTCTCCAACTGCAACCCACCCGTTCAACCACTGGGTCGCCGCGTCGGGTGCCGGCCGCCGGCTCGCTCGGCGAGCAGCAAGGCCAGTTCGCACGAGCTCGGATACCAGGTCCCGGACGTCTCGTTGCTGCCGAGCTGCCTCGGCCTCCACCTCGCTCAGCAAGTCGCCAGAGACCTCGATCATGGTCTCCATCGATAAAAGTCTCCCATAGACCTCTGCGCCACAGTGTCCGTTGAAGCGTAGCGGAAACCTTGAGAATCTGGGGTTGGGGCCGCAATACCGAGCGGGGGACCCCAGGTGTCGGGGGTCCGGGGCAGTTGCCCTCTCCTGCCATTGCACACTGACTCCGACGGAGTGTCGCCGCAGGACCTGCTTGGATCGAGAAGAAGAAAGGGAGGAATTGGTCGGGGCGAGAGGACTTGAACCTCCGGCCTCACGCTCCCGAAGCGTGCGCTCTACCAGGCTGAGCTACGCCCCGACACTTGGGAACTGGGCGAGACGATGGGCGCCTCGCTCTGTGGAAGCGAGAGGATAGCCCCTCGCGGTTCCGGGGTCAAGCCCGAAGGAGGCTCTTTCAACTGGGGATCAAGGCCGGCATCAAGGGGCCTAGACTCCAGGGCGCCAACGACCCCGCTGGGCGGGCACCTTGCTTCGAAAAGCGTGAGCAGTGCACCCGAGAAGACCTGGGACACGTTCCCCGATCCAACCACCTCAATTGCGTATCGTGTCCCCGAATATCCAAATTCTTGGATTGCGTCCCGTGTCCCTGAATTTCCGAAACGCGGGTCAGGTGTCGAGGGCGGAGCGGACCATGTCGGCGGTGATGGTGAGCTCGTGGCCGCCGCCTTCGCGGGGCTTGAGGCCGGGGTGGTGCCAGGGATCGAATTCGAGAGGGTTCAGGATCTCGCTGACGGCGGGGCGGAGGGCTCGGGCACCGGTGCGCTGATCTTTGGCGGCATTCTCGGCGATCAGGGCGGCGGCGAGGTCTTCGATATCGAGCTCGATGTCGACGACGCGGAAGAAGGTGCGGGCCCGGACGTAGGGCGAGTCGAAGCTCTCGAGGAGGATCTGGCGGAGGACCTCGACCGAGAGGTCACGGAGCACGACGACCTTCTCGAAGCGCGCCATGAATTGGGGGACCATGCCGAAGTCGAAGAGGTCCGTCGACTTCAGCATCTCGGCGAGGGAGAAGCTGGTCTCGATGCGCATCTGGCCGTCGGCGGTGCGGACCGTGCGCTTCTTGAGCTTGGCGCCGCTGCCGGGCTTGCTGACCCTCTCGTAGACCTGGTCGTAAAGGCTCTCGAAGGCGCCGCCGCAGACGAACATCATGCCGCGGGTGTCGATGTCGACGCGGACCTCGCGCTCCTTGCCGTCTTCCCAGGCGTGGAGCGTGTAGGCGACCCGCTCGCCCTCCATCAGCGTCAGCAGACCCTGCTGTAGCACCACGCCGAGGGCGTTGGGCTTACCGGCGAGAATGGTCGACATCTTGTCGATCTCGTCGATACAGATCGTCGCCCGCTCCATGGCGGCGCGAAGAGCGTCGGCGGAGGGGTGCTCACCGGTGATCGCCCGGGCACGCTGCTCCACCGCCGCCAGCAGACGGTCGGGGCGGAACTCGAGGCGGTCGGCGTCGACCAGCAGGTTGGCGTTGATCACGGTGACGGCGCGGAAGGGTCGGTACTCCGGCACTTCGTTGTAGAGGCGCTGGATGTTGTTCATGATCGTCGTCTTGCCGGTACCCGAGTTGCCGATCATCAAGATGTTGCCCGCCTGCTTGCCGGTGGCGTGCTTGAAGATCGCCACCGACACGAAGCGCAGCGCCCGGTCCTGGCCCAGGACGCCGCGCCGCAGCTCCTGGAAGATCATCGGCGGCGTGATGTCCTGGATGCGACGGGGCTCGGTGGTGGATTCGGGGACGGCGGTGCTGACGGCTTCCATGATCGCTTGGCTCCAGGCGGCTTCTCGGTTCTCGGGCGCTCGCAGTTGGGTGACGGGGCGACGACGGTACGGCCGGCGCGGACGGGCAGTCTACCTCCCGGGCGCGACGACGGCACCTCTAGTGTCTTCTACGGACGCCGAAGCCAAAACGCCCAATCCGGTCGACGGGCGAGCTCGAGCGGACGCGTTCAGGTCGCAGCGGGGGCGCGGCTCTCGAGCACCTGGTGGAGCTCCCGCAGCTGCTGCGAAAGCTTGTGACTCGGCGCCAGGTGGACCAGCGGCCGGTGCTCGCGATGGCTCTCGCGGACCTTGACCGAGTGGTTGACGAAGGGCTCGAGGATCGGCAACCCCTCGGCGCGAAGCTCGTCGACCAGCTGGCGCGGCAGCTTGGCCTGCTCCTGGAAGAGGTTGACCACCACCCCGCCGATCTCGAGACCCGGGTTGTGGTCCTCGCGGATCTCGCGGACGGTGCCGAGGAGCTGGTAGAGGGCACGACGCGAGAACTCGTCGCAGTCGAAGGGGATCAGGCACCGGTCGGCGGCGATCAGCGCCGACATGGTGTAGAAGCCCAAGGCCGGCGGAGTGTCCAAGAAGACCCGGTCGAAATCCTCACCGAGACGGTCGAGGAGCTCTCGCAGCTTGAAGATCTTGTAGCGCGACTCGAGCTTCGACTGGAGCTCGCCGAGCTCCGCGCCCGCGGGGATGAGGTGAAGATCGTCGAAGGCGGTGGCGTGGACGAAGCGGTGCGGGTCGGTCGAGAGCAGCCGGAAACCGAGGGTCTCGTCGAAGAAATCCGCAGCGGCGGGCTGCGCCGCGGCGGCGTCACGACCCAGAAGGTATTGGGTGGCGTTGCCCTGGGGGTCGAGATCGACGATCAGCGTCCGTAGCCCCTGCTCCGCCGCCACCGCCGCCAGGTTGACCACCAGGGTCGATTTGCCGACCCCGCCTTTGCGGTTGAACACGACATAACGCATGGCGGAAGCTCCTTCCCTACCCGTTCGAAGGTGCTGGAGGGCGGTTCGAAGCGCGGGCCCGCAACGAGCACCCACACGTTGGAACCACCGTCGGACCCATCGCTCAAGCTTTCACAGGCGGAGCGCCTTCGTCAAGCTGCGGCATTGATACCGCGGCGCGGCATGGCGCCCCTGAAGACCCCGTGAACAGGGGCCCGAGAGCGCCCGGGGCGATGAAGAAGGTCTTCTCGACAGGTGGGTCCACGCCTGGTATGGTCAGCGCTCTTGAGCCCAGAAAGGAGCCCGAACGTGAGACATATTCCAAGAATCGCAGCCACCCTGCTGCTCGTCGGCCTGACCTCGGTCCTGCCCGCATGCGCCCAGGACAAGGAGGCTGCCAGTGCCGATGCGTCGCAGGAGAAGCCCATGACCGACTCCGCCGACAAGACCTTCTTCGCCATGGGTGTCGCCATGGCTCAGAACCTCTCCCAGTTCAACCTCTCCGACGAAGAGCTGGCCCAGCTCCAGGAAGGTCTGAAGGCCGGCGTCAAGGGCACCAGCGACATCAACATCCAGGAGTACCTGCCCCAGATCCAGGCGATGGCGCAAGAGCGCGCCGCCGCCGCCGCCGAGAAGGAGAAGGCCGCCGGTACGGGCTATCTCGACCAGAAGGCGGCCGAGGCCGGTGCCACCAAGACCGAGTCCGGTCTGATCTACAAGCAGATCACCGCCGGCACCGGCGCCAGCCCCAAGGCCACCGACACGGTCAAGGTCCACTACACGGGCAAGCTGCGCGACGGCAAGGTCTTCGACAGCTCCGTCGAGCGTGGCCAGCCGGCCACCTTCCCGCTCAACCGCGTGATCCCCTGCTGGACCGAGGGTGTGGCCCTGATGAAGGTCGGCGAGAAGGCCGAGCTCACCTGCCCCGCGGATCTGGCCTACGGTGAGCGCGGCGCGCCGCCGAACATCCCGGGTGGTGCGGTCCTGACCTTCGAGGTCGAGCTCCTCGACATCATGCCCGCCGAGGGCACTGCGGCCCAGTAACCGGTAGGCCGGGTTCTCGAACCCGACGACAGCGATGACATCCGACGCCCGGGGTGGTGCCGGGAAGACCACCGAGGTCTCTCCGCACCACGCCGCCCTCCGGTGAAGACCGGCGCGGCGGCGACGCCCCGGGCGTTTCGTGTGCTCGAGCTGTTCAGCGGCATCGGCGGCTGTGCCGCGGCGCTGGCGGAGCTCGCCCCCGGCGGACACCACGTCGCCGCCGCCATCGACATCAGCTCGCTCGCCCTCGGCGTCTACCGCCACAACTTCCCCGACCACACGATCGTCGCCAAGAGCCTCGAGTCGCTGCCCGCGGCGGAGATGGCCCGCTTCGACGCCGACCTGTGGTGGCTCTCGCCTCCCTGCCAGCCCTACACCCGCCGCGGTCGGGGCCGCGACGACCAGGATCCCCGCGCACGCCCCCTCCTCGCCCTGATCGAGCACGTCGCGACGCTCCGTCCGAGATACCTCGCCCTCGAGAACGTCCCCGGCTTCGAGACCTCGCGTTGTCACGCCCGGCTCCTCGAAACCCTGGGCGGCGCCGCCTACGACGTGCGCGAAGGCCTTCTCTGCCCGTCGGAGCTCGGCTGGCCCAACCGCCGCCGGCGCTACTATTTGCTGGCGGCGCGGGGACCGCTCCAAGCTCCCTGGCCACCACTCCCCGCGCCCTCGCTCGCCGAGCTTCTCGACGCGGTACCCGAGCCGGGCCTCGAGTTCGCGCCGGACCTCGTCGCCCGCTATCGGCATGCTCTGTCGCGGGTGCGACCGACCGACCCGACCGCCGTTACGGCCTGTTTCACCGCCGCTTACGGCCGCTCGCCGGTGCGGAGCGGCTCCTACCTCGAAACCGAAGGAGGCCTGCGGCGCTTCTCCCCCCGCGAGGTCCTCGCCCTCCTCGGGTTTCCCGAGAGCTTCCGCTGGCCCGCCGACCTGCCGCGTGAGGCCGCCTGGCGGCTCGCCGGCAACAGCCTCTCCCTGCCCGCCGTGCGCAGGGTCCTGGCGCAGATCCCCGAGCTGAGCGGCAGCTGCTAAAGTCACCGGCGAGATCCGAGCACCATGTTCCCGATTCGCGACAACGTCCCCGCGCGCCGGCCCCCGGTCGCGACGCTGGTGATCATCGGCGTCAACACCCTGGTCTTTCTCTTCGAGCTCACCTTGAACCAGGCGCAGATGCAGGGGCTCTTCTACCACTACGGGCTGGTCCCGGCGCGCCTGACGAACCCCCTGTGGGCGGCCCAGACGGGTCTCGGGTTCAGCCTGCTTCCCTTCCTGACGACGCAGTTCCTCCACGGCGGGTGGTTCCACCTCTTGGGCAACATGTGGATGTTGTGGATCTTCGGCGACAACGTCGAGGACCGCCTCGGCAGCGGACGTTTCATCGTCTTCTACCTGACCTGCGGCGGTGCGGCGGGGCTGCTCCACTTCCTCACCAACTGGAGCTCGACGGTGCCGGCGGTGGGCGCTTCGGGAGCCATCGCCGGTGTCCTCGGCGCCTACTTCCTGCTCCATCCCGGAGCCCGGGTACTGACGCTGATCCCGGTGTTCTTCTACCCGCTCTTCGTCGAGATCCCTGCCGCCGTCTTCCTCGGGCTGTGGTTCTTGATGCAGCTGTTCAGCGGCGCCGTCGCGCTCCTTGGACCCGGTGGTGGCATCGCCTGGTGGGCGCACATCGGCGGCTTCCTCGCTGGTATGCTGTGGGTTCGGCGAGGCGAGCGCCGGCCGCCGCCGTACACCCACGTGCACTTTCCTCAGGGACCGAGCGGTCCACCGGTCATCGACATCGAGCCCAGCCGGAGGGATCCTCGAAGGGAGCCTTGGTAACCATGGTCGAAGAGCTGTCGGTCGCCATCAGCGGGCAGGGGCTGCACGAGATCACCCAGGAAATCCAGCGGGTGGTCGCCGGCAGCGGCGTCGAGCGCGGGCTGTGCACCGTGTTCATCCGCCACACCTCCGCCAGCCTGACGATCCAGGAGAACGCCGATCCGTCGGCCCGCCGCGACCTCGAGCGCTGGCTCAACCGCCTGGTGATCGAGGACGATCCGCTCTACACCCACACGCTCGAGGGACCCGACGACATGCCGTCGCACATCAAGGCGGCGCTGACCTCGACCTCGCTGTCGATTCCCGTCCTCGAGGGCCGACTGGCCCTCGGAACCTGGCAGGGCATCTTCGTCTGGGAACATCGCCGCCGCCAGGGCACCCGCAGCCTCGCCATCCACGTCGGCGCCTGACGGGCTGCCGGCACGCCCGTCTCCCTCCCTCGCCGAGATCCCCGGCGCCCGCCACCTCCTGCCCCCAAAAAACCTTCTTTCAGCCCTTGGTCGAACCGCGGTGCGGAGATAAGATGATGCTTCGTTGACATGAAAGAACCAACTACTCCGCTCGAGGTGCTCGCTCCATGGTTCTAGCCGGCGTCGACCTCCGTCCACTCCGCCGACTCCTTCCCTGCCTGATCCTCGCTGCTCTCGCCACGGCCAAGCCGGGCCTCGCCGATTCTCCGGCCACCATCGGTCCCGCCGCCGAGCCACCGCTCACGATCCTCGACCCGAAAGTCTTTCCGCTCCCCTCGGAGCTCGAGCCCAACGTCCGTTTCTGGACCCAGATCTTCGTCCGCTACAACAGCCACCAGGTCGTGCTCCACGACGAGGACTACCCGGCGGTGGTCTACGCGGTGCTCGACTTCACCCGTCTCGAGACCGAGAACCGTCCCGACGCCGACCGGCGACGGCAGCGCGAGCAGGCCCTCCGAAGGACCGAGCAGAAGTACCGGACGGTGCTCCAGAACCTCGCCGACGGTGACGAGCCGGCGGACGTGGCCGCCGGCAATCGGGTCCGGGCGCTCTTCGCGGGGATCCCCGGCGGACCGGAGAAGTACACCGCCGCCATCGACCGCTTTCGCACCCAACGAGGTCTTTCGGATGTCTTCGAGGAGGCCATCGGCCGCTCCGGGCGGTACTTGCCGGCCATGGAGGAGACGTTCAGGGCCCGGGGCCTGCCCACCGCTCTCAGCCGCCTCGCCTTCGTCGAGTCGATGTTCCAGGAGGGCGCCCGCTCGAAGGTCGGCGCCGGTGGCATGTGGCAGATCATGCCCGCCACCGGCCGGCGCTACCTCAACGTCGCCCACGAGGTCGACGAGCGCTTCGACCCCCTCCTCGCCGCGGACGCGGCGGCGCGGATCCTCGAAGAGAACCACGCCGTCCTCGGTACCTGGCCGCTGGCGGTGACCGCCTACAACTATGGCGTCAACGGCCTCCGCCGGGCGGTCGAGCGTCTCGGGACCCGGGACACGGCGGTGATCTTCGCCCGTCACAAGACGCGGACCTTCGGCTTCGCGTCGCGCAACTTCTACACCGAGTTCGTCGCCGCGGCGACGGTCTACGAGCTTCGCCAGCAGTACTTCCCCGGTGTCCACCCGGCGCCGGCCATCGAGTTCGACGAGTTCGTCCCGGACCGCTTCGTCTCGGCGGCGGAGCTGGCTCAGGGAGCGAGCATCGAGCTCGACGAGCTCAAGGCGCTCAACCCGGCCCTCGCCGACGAGGTGTGGAGCGACGACCTGCTGGTCCCCAAGGGCTACCGCCTGCGTGTTCCGGACGGACACGGTGGCACCTTCGCCAAC
This sequence comes from Acidobacteriota bacterium, assembly GCA_020439725.1. Lineage (GTDB taxonomy): Bacteria > Acidobacteriota > Thermoanaerobaculia > Multivoradales > JAHZIX01 > JAGQSE01. The sequence goes on along the minus strand of JAGQSE010000065.1, from coordinate 6,813 downwards.
GCCTATGCCGCTCTCCCCGAGTCGAGCAAGCCGACGCGACAGGCCGGCTATCGCTACCGGGTGCGCCGCGGTGACACGCTCTCCGCCATCGCCGGCCGCTACGGCACCTCGGTGAGCGCCATCCAGCGCGCCAACGGGCTCCGCCAGCCCAACAGCATCCGCATCGGCCAAGAGCTGCTGATTCCCGGCAGCCGGCCCTACCGATCGGGCGGACGGTCGTCGGCTTCCAGCTCGAGCAGCGGCTCCGCCGCCGCGGTGCACGTGGTGCGCCAGGGCGAGACCCTGGGCGCCATCGCCGCGCGCTACGGCGCCTCGGTGAAGGCCATCATCGCGGCCAACGGACTCCCCGGCTCCGGTCTGATCGTTCCCGGCCAAAGGCTCCAGATCCCCGCCGGCGACCGGCCGACCCGGCACGTGGTCCAGGCCGGCGAGACCCTCGCCGAGATCGCGCACATCTACGGCACGACGGTGGCGGCGATCCAGCAGGCGAATCGCATCCGCAACCACATCATCCACCCGCTGCAGACGCTGATCATCCCCTGACCCGCACGCGCCTACGGCTCAGCGGCGCGGCCGGAAGCGGTAGTGGGCGACCCACCACTCATTGCCGCCGCGATAGCCGAAGAGCTCCTCGCAGGCCATGAAGAAGAGGCGCCAGCGCTGGATCCAGCGCCGCGCCTCCGCGGCTCCGTAGACCCCGGCGAAGATTTCCTCGACCCGCCCACGCCGGGCGTCGAGGTTGTCGAGCCAGGCCCGAGAGGTTCGCTGGTAGTGGGTCCCCGACACCCGCCAATGGCGCTCGAGGAGAAGGCTTTCCTGGCAGTAGAGCGGTAGCGAGTCGGAAGGCATCATGCCGCCGGTGAAGAAGTAGCGTCCCATCCAGTTGCCGGCGCCTTCGGTCTCGAAGAGATAGGCGTGGTCGCGGTGACAGAACACGTGGAAGAAGAGCCGTCCGTCGGGCTGCAGCCAGCCCTCGATCCGCCGGAAGAGCTCGGGCCAGTTCCTGAGGTGCTCGAACATCTCCACCGACACCACCCGGTCGAAGCACCGGTCGATGTCGAAGTCGTTGATGTCGCTGGTGATCACCTCGAGGTTGCCGAGGCCCCGCTCCGCCGCCCGCGCCTCGATGAAGGCGCGCTGCGAGGCCGAGTTCGACACCGACACGACACGGCTTCGGGGGTAGCGCTCGGCCATCCACAACGACAGCGAGCCCCAGCCGCAACCGAGCTCGAGGACGTCCTGACCGTCTTCGAGGGCCGCGCGGTCACAGGTCAGGGCGAGCATCGCCGCCTCCGCATCGTCGAGACGTTCGACCCCCTCGGGATAGAGGCACGAGCTGTACTTGAGATGCCGGCCGAGGACCTCGAGGAAGAACTCCGCGGGCACCTCGTAATGCTGCTCGTTGGCCTTCTCGGGAAGGACCGCCAGCGGGCTCGCCGCCATCTCGCGGAGCAGCGCCGCGACGCTCTCGCGGCGAGCCTCGGGGTCTTTCTCGTACCCCTGCTCGAGACGCGAAGCCAGGAGCCTGCGGATACCGAGGCGGACCACGGCGTCAGGCACGACGCCGCGCTCGACCAGTCCGAGGAGGGCTTGGATCACCAGGTCGTCTCCGCGTGCTAGACGGCGGCGGCGACGGGCGCGCGCCGGCACAGGGGTTTGGTCAAGAGCATCTGGACGTCGCCGATCACCCGCTCCTCGAAGCCACCCTCGCAATAGGCCAGATAGAACTCCCACATGCGCTGGAAGCGCCCATCGAAACCGAGCTCGGCGACCTGGGCGAGGTTGGCGAGAAAGCGCCGGCGCCACAACCGCAGGGTGACGGCGTAGTCGGGGGTTATGTCGTGGAGGTGGAAGAGCCTCAGGTCGGTGGCGCGGGCCAGGCAACGGCTCATGGCCTCGACCGACGGCAGGCAGCTGCCCGGGAAGATGTACTTCTGGATGAAGTCGACCGAACGCCGATAGCGCTCGAAGACCTGGTCGGCGATGGTGATGGCCTGGAGCAGCATCATGCCGTCCGCGGCGAGAAGCTCCGAGCAACGGCGGAAGAAGAGCTCGAGGAAGCGGTCGCCGACCGCTTCGATCATCTCGATGGAAACCAGCTTGTCGAAGCGTCCGCGGAGGTCCCGGTAGTCCTCGAGGAGCACCGTGACGCGGTCCGCCAGGCCGGCGCGGCGGACGCGCTCGACGGCGAAGTCGAACTGCTGACGCGAGATCGTCGTGGTCGTCACGTGGCAGCCATAGCGCCCCGCGGCGTGGACCGCGAAGCCCCCCCAGCCGGTGCCGATCTCGAGGACCCGGTCATTCGGAGAGAGCTCGAGCTTGCGGCAGATCAGGTCGAGCTTCGCCTCCGAGCCCCGCGCCAACACCTCGCCGTCACCGTCCCCAGCCCCCGCGGCGGCGAGCTCGATGCCCTCGAAGACCGCACATGAATACATCATCGTGCGGTCGAGGAAGAGGCGGTAGAACTCGTTGCCCAGGTCGTAGTGGGCGGCGATGTTACGCCGGCTGCCGATCCGCGTGTTGGCCCGCAGGCGGTGCCCGAGACGGCGCAACGGCGCGACGAGGCGTGCGACGCCGCTCTCCATCCGATCGAGGGCCGCCCGGTTGCGCGACAGGACGCGCACCACCCGCGGCAAGTCGTCGGTGGTCCACCACCCGTCCATGAACGCCTCGGCGGCCCCGATCGAGCCACCGAGGGCGATGCGCCGGTAAAAGCGGGGCTCGTGCACGCGGACCGTGGCGCGAAGAGCCGAGGCCGTCGCCACCGGTCGGCCCAACGTCTCGACCCGATCACCCTCGATGATGCGGAGCTCGCCGTGCTCGAGGGCCGCGAGACGCCGGAGCACCGCGCGCCGCCACGAGCGGTCGAGCCAGCCGGCGCCGGACGCGTCGAGAGCCACCGCCGCCGATTCTGCTCCTTGCCAGTCCATTCCGTCGCTCATCGCGATCTCTCCTCCGTCGGCCTGCGGTCGGGGTGGGGATGGAAGGGCACACGCTTCAGCCACAACCGCAGCGCCTGGAAGTAGATGGCCGCCGTCACCTGCGCCGTCATCAGCGGATAGCGGAGCAAGGCGCCGGCGAGGACCGAACCGGTGATCTCGCGCCGCGTGAGGCTCAAGGTGGCGTCGAAGAGGCGCTCCGACCCATGACCTTCGCCGCCATCTCCTGGCAGGTTGTCGATGTGCACGACGAGTCGTTCGCCGGGTACGCTGAAGCGCCAGTCGTAGGTCTGCTCCATGGCCATGAAGGGCGAGACATGGAAGACCTTGGCGTGGCGGAAGCGGTGGATTCCCCGGGGCGATTCGCCCTCGAGGCTGAGCTCGCCCTCGGGGTTGAGCTCGCCCTCGGGGTTGAGCTCAGGGGTCAGCACATAGCGATGGACCTCGCCCCAGGGAGTGTTGTGGACCTCGGCGATGATCGCCTCGACACGCTCCCCGGTGGGGTCGAAACAATAGAAGAAGCTCACGGGGTTGAAGCCGTAGCCCAGGTAGCGCGGGTGGGTCAGCAGCCGCACCGGCCCCTCCGGCCGGCGGCCGCAATGCTCCTCCACGAGATCCCGGGCCGCGTCGGCGAGCGGGCCCTCGGCACCACCCAGGTAGTCGCGCCGCCGCCACCACACCGGCGCCCAGCGCCGGGTCGACCACAACCAGCGGCCGGCGAACACGCGATCGAGCTCCCCGAGATCGAGGTAGAGCATGAACAGCCGCTGGTCGAACTCGTGGCGGGTCGGCGTCCGACGTCGATGCCGGACCCGGCCTTCGAAGAGCGCGCTGGCGAGTCCCTCGCCGCTCTGGGCCTCGCGGCTCATGCCACGACCGCCTCGAGCAGCTGCGGTGCTCGCTCCAGGCCGTGATCGAGGGCACGCACCACGGCCAGGGCACTGACCACGCCGTCCTCGTGGAAGCCGTTGCCCCAATAGGCGCCGCAGAAGTAGGTCCGGCGGCGGCCGTTGACCTCGCCGTGACGGCGCTGGGCGGCTTCGGCGGCGGAAGTGTAGACCGGGTGGGCGTAGGCGATGCGCTTCAGGATCCGTTCCGGGTCGATGCCGTCGTCGCGGTTCAGGGTGACGCAGAAGGTCTCCGGTGCGTCGAGCCCCTGGAGGATGTTCATGTCGTAGGTCACCGCCACCGGCGCACCGGGGTCCTCGCCCAGGCGGTAGTTCCACGCCGCCCAGGCCTTGCGCCGCCGCGGCAGCACCGAGGTGTCGGTGTGGAGGACCGCCTCGTTGGGCTGATACGCAAAGGCGCCCAGGACCTCGCGCTCGGTGTCGTCGGCGTCGGCAAGCAGTGCCAGCGCCTGGTCGCTGTGGGTGGCGAAGATCACCTGGTCGAAGCTCCGGCGGTGCCCGCCGTCGAGGACCAGATCGACCCCGTCGGGCCTTCGCTCGACCCGGCGTACCGGGCAGCCGGTGCGGATACGGTCGCGAAAGGGCGCGACGAGCTTCTCGACATAGCGCTTCGAACCGCCGCGGATGACCCGCCACTGGGGCCGGTTCCAGACGTTGAGCAGGCCGTGGTTCTCGAGGAAGCGCAGGAAGAGCGGCGCCGGGAACTCCGCCATGGTCTTGGCGCTGGACGACCAGATTGCCGAGCCCATGGGCACCAGGTAGTGGTCGACCAGCTCCCGGCCATAGCCCTGCCGGGCGATCAGGTCGCCGACGGTGGCGGGGATGCCACCCTTCGCTACCAGGGCCTTCGCCTCGCGATTGAACCGCAGGATCTCGCGGATCATGCGATAGAAGGACGGCCGCAACAGGTTCCGGCGCTGGGCGAAGAGCGTGTCGAGCGAATGACCGTTGTACTCGAGCCCGGTCTTCGGGCAGCGCACGCTGAAGCTCATCTCGGTAGGCTGGCTCTCGACGCCGAGCTCATCGAGGAGACGGATGAAGTTGGGATAGGTCCAGTCGTTGTAGACGATGAAGCCGGTGTCGACCGCCCAGGTGCGGCCGCCGAGCTCGACGTCGACCGTGTGGGTATGGCCGCCGATGCGATCATCGGCCTCGAAGATCGTCAGCCGATGGTCCGGCGCCAGCAGATGCGCGGCGACCAGGCCTGAGACTCCGGTACCGATGATGGCGATGTCCACGTCGTGTGTTTCCCAGCGCCCGCGAGAGGAGTACCCGTAGGAGGGTGCCACCACAGCGCGCACGGTCTAGACTTCGTCCGTCGCGGCTCAGCGGATGAGGTCTCGGAACGCGCGCTTCGACGCGGCGCACTCTCTCCGAGGTCTCTCGCGGCAGCAAAGGCTGTCGAGCTATCGAGCTTGCGAAGATATCGTCTAAACCATTCTATCCCGAGGTGAACCCATGACCCCTCTACCCCGAGCTCTCGACCCCGTCGAGATGCGTATCCTCGGTGCACTCCTCGAAAAGGCCCAGACCACCCCCGACTACTATCCCCTGACCGTTTCGGCGCTGGTGGCCGCGTGCAATCAAAAGAGCAATCGTGAGCCGGTCATGGAGCTCGGCCAGGACGACGTCCTCGACGGGCTCGAGAGCCTGCGTCGCGACGTGCTGGCCTGGCGTAGCGAGGGCGCCCGTAGCGAGCGCTGGAGCGAGGGCGTCACCCGGCGCCTCCACCTCGAGCCACCGGCACGAGCGGTGCTGACACTCCTCCTCCTTCGCGGTCCGCAGACCGCCGGCGAGCTGCGCGCGCGGAGCGACCGCATGGCGTCCTTCGGCAGTCTCGACGAGGTGCACGACGTGCTCGCCGAGCTCGCCACCCGCGCGGAGCCGGTGGTGGTCGAGCTGGCGCGGCGGCCGGGGCAGAAGGAGACGCGTTGGGCGCATCTCCTGGGTGGAGAGCCGAGCGAGGAGACCGGGGACGCACCAGCGGCCGACTACGAGTCCACCGCGAGACCGGTGACCGCCAGTCGCTCGGCCCTCGAAGACCGGCTCGCCGCCCTCGAAGACCGGATCGAGAGTCTCGAGGCGGAGCTGGCAGAGCTCCGCGGCTCGCGATGAAGCTGCCGCCCGAACGTCACCGCTGGGACCTGACGCCCAAGGAGGCCGTCGAGCTGCAACGAAGGCTGGCGGGGGAGATCGAGACCGAGGACCGCCTCGGCTCGATCCGCCACGTCGCCGGCGTCGACGTCGGCTTCGAGGACCGGAACACGATCACCCGCGCCGCCGTCGCGGTGCTCTCGTATCCGGATCTCGAGCTCGTCGACCACGCCATCGCCCGGCGGCCGACGAGCTTCCCCTACGTGCCGGGCCTGCTCTCCTTCCGCGAGATCCCCGCGGTCCTCGACGCCCTCGGAGAGATCTCGCAGGCACCGGACGTCTTCCTGTGCGACGGCCAGGGCCTCGCCCACCCACGCCGCTTCGGCATCGCCTGTCACCTCGGCTGGTGGCTCGACCTCCCCACCATCGGCGTTGGCAAGAGCCGCCTGGTCGGCGACCACGACGAGCTCGGCGAAGAGCGCGGTGCCACGACACCGCTCCTCCACCGCGGCGAGACGATCGGCACCCTGCTCCGCTCGCGCACCGGCGTCAAACCCCTCTACGTCTCCCCCGGCCACCGCGTCAGCCACGAAACCGCCGTCCGCCTCACCCTAGCCTGTACCCCCCGCTACCGCCTGCCCGAGACGACGCGATGGGCGCACAAGCTGGCGTCGGGGTAGGCGTGACTCGCGCCGAGGCGCCGCTCCAGCCCAAACTCTCTCGCTCCCACGCTCGAGCGTGGGAGCACTGCCGACGAGCTGCGCGCTGACGCCGAGGCCCCGCGCCAGCGGGGCGCGTCGGAGGCGAGTGCGGGTGTTGCTGACGTGGGTCGCCATCCAAACCGAGACGACGCTGGAGCGTCGCGGACTGGT
>JAGQSE010000064.1 GCA_020439725.1 Acidobacteriota bacterium | reverse complement strand
TCCAGTCGATCTGGTTGAACCAGTCGCCCGAGTTGTAGCTGTCACGGTCCATGGACTTCGAGCGCAGCAGGTCTTGGCCGGCGTGGAAAAAGGGAATGCCCTGCCCCAGCGCCACGATGCTGTTGCCGAGGTTCTGCATCCGCACCCGGTCGGCAAGGCTCGCCGCCGAGGCCGCCTTGAGCTGAATGGCGTCGAACAGCGTCTCGTTGTCGTGGGCCGCGATGTACTTGATGTTCTCCTGCGGGTCGGCGGTGTAGCCGGCCTGCTGGCCGAAGTAGTCGACCTGGTCCGCGCGCACCAGGTTCCCGGCGGCGTCCTCGAGCTCGTAGGCGGCGAGATCGCCGGCGAGACCGATGCGGATCCAGTCGGTGATGTGGAGCAGCTGGGCGTGCTCGTCGCCCTGGGCGGTGCCGTTCGGCTCGTAGAACAGACCGTTGATGAAGCCCTGGTCGGTGATGGCGCTGAACGGGTTGCCACCGCGCACGCCGTCGCGCAAGCGGTCGCTGAAGGTGCCGATACCGGTGCCCGCCATGTTGCGCTGCACCGCGTTGATCCCGCGGGCGTTGTTCGCCACCTCGCCGAAGTTCCAGCCTTCGCCATAGAGGTAGACCTTCGAGCCGTCGACCCCGTCGTGCTGCGGGGTCAGGGCGTCGAGGGCGGCGCGGAGCTTGACCATGTTGGCCTTCATGTGGTGCCCCATGAGGTCGAAGCGGAAGCCGTCGACCTTGTACTGGGTCGCCCAGGTGAGCACCGAGTCGATGAGGAGCTTCTCCATCATCGCGTGCTCGGAGGCGGTGTTGGGGCAGCACGAGCTGGTCTCGATGGCGCCGTCGAGGCTCAGGCGGTGGTAGTAGCCGGGAACGATCTTGTCGAGCACCGACTTGTCGTTCTGGCCGGCGGAGTTGGTGTGGTTGTAGACCACGTCCATGACCACGCGGAGGCCGTCTTCGTTCAGAGCCTGGACCATCTCGCGGAACTCGAGGATGCGCTCGGGGCCATCGGGATCGGTGGCGTAGCTGCCCTCGGGGACCGTGTAGTGGAAGGGGTCGTAGCCCCAGTTGAAGCCGTCCTGGTCCGCCACCGCGGAGATCAGCGCCTGCGGCTGGTCCGAGTCCGGCGGGTAGGAGCCGAGGTCACCGGCGGGCTGCTGCTGGTCGGCGCGGCGCTCGGGCACCGTGGCGATGTCGAAGGAGGGCAGCAGGTGGACGTGGGTCAGTCCCGCCCGCGCCAGGTCCTTCAGGTGCTCGACACCGTCCGAGTGACGCTCGGTGAAGGCGCGGAAGGTGCCGCGCCAGGGCGCGCGGACGCTCTGGTCGGCGATGCTGAAGTCGCGCACGTGGAGCTCGTAGACCACGATGTCCTCGGGCGCGGGAAGCCGCGGCTTGCGGAGCCGGTCCCAGCCGCGCGGTTCGTACCGGGGGTCACGGAGGCTGACGATCTGGCTCCGGCCGCTGTTGACGGAAAGGCTGAGCGAGTACGGGTCGGTGACCAGGTTGGTCTCGACCTGGCGGGTCGAGGGAGCGTAGACCTGGACCTCGTAGAGGTAGTACTTGCCATACCAACCGTGATTTCCGGAGGCGCTCCAAACACCGGTCAGCGGGTCCTCGGTCATCGGAACCGAGGCGCTGGGCGCCGCCGCGTCGGAGGTGTCGTAGACGTGGAGCGTCACCGCCTGGGCGGTGGGCGCCCACAGCTTGAGCGTGATGCCCGAGGCCGAAACCTGCGGCCCCAGGTCACCGGGATAGAAATAGAGGTCGTCGAGGACGCCGGGGATCTGCACCGACGTGGCGTCGACCAGCTGACCGTCGGCGGTGGCGGAGACCGCCAGCTGACCGCGGAGCATGGTGGGGATCAGCGAAAGATCGCCGGGGGCGAGGCGTAGCGCCGTGAAGCCGGCGAGGTGCGGGAACTTGTCGAGGATGTCGGCGGGGAGCCCCGCCGGGTCGAGGGTCAGCGGCACCGAGCCGTCGGCGCCGGTGACCGTATCGGGATCGAGCCCCAGACCACCGGCGGTGGCCCAGTGGAGCGCGAAGGTGGTGCTCGCGGGCACCGCGCCGGGGGGCCAAGCGATCAGGTCCTCGCTCAGCCAGTGGGCCTTGGCGGTATTGAGGTTGCCCTTGGGCGCACCGTTGGCGCCGACGGTCAGGATGTGGGTGCTCGGATCGTAGGAGAAGAAGATCTCGGTGCAGGACGAGGGCACGGTGAAGGGGATGTTGGCGCCACCGGGGGCACCGCCGGCGCCGTAGTTCTCGTCCCAGCTCTCGTTGTGGGCCACCTTGACCTCGTAGTCGCCGGCGGGAAGCTTGGTGGTCGAGAAGGTGTAGATGCCGTCCCCGTCTGGGTCCTGGAGCCACGAGGCGAGACACCAGGGCTGCCAGTCGCCGGAGCAGCCGAGCTCGCTCTGGAAGCTGCCCGCGGCGGTGGCGATGACCGCGTTGTGGTCGCTGGTCACCCAGTGAGTGGCGTCCGAGTAATAGAACTTGACCGTCTCGGGACCGTCCAGCGACAGACCGATGTTGGCGCCGTTCTGCGTAGCGTTGGCGCCGTAATTTACGTCCCAACTGTCGTTGAGGGGCGCCTTGTACTCCCAGTTGCCGGCGGGTAGGTCGAAGCTCCCCTGCCAGACGGTGTCCTCGGCGTCGAAGGCGAGATGGGTGACGGCGCAATCGGCCTGCCAGTCCCCGGGGCAGCCGACCTCGTCCTGGAAGCTGCCGGCGATGGTCACCGCCGACGGCTGTGCCGGGGCGCCGGCCTCGGTCACCGACAGGACGTGGCTCGGCAGGTCGTACTCGAAGCGCAGGTCGGCGCAATCGCTGGCCACGGTGAAGGGAATGTTGGCGCCGTTCTGCACACCGCCGGCGCCGTAGTTCTCGTCCCAGCTCTCATCGTGGGCGGCCTTCATCTCGTAGGAGCCGGCGGGAAGCGAACCGGTCTCGAAGACGAAGACGCCGTCATCGTCGGGATCTTCGAGCCACGAGGCGAGACACCAGGGCTGCCAGTCGCCGGAGCAGCCGAGCTCGCTCTGGAAGCTGCCGGCGGCGGTGACGATGACCGAGTTGACGTTGTCGGTGATCCAGTGGGTCTCGTGGTCGTAATAGAACTTGACGTCGGTGGCGGCGCCGAGGGCCAGAGGAATGTTGGCGCCGTCGCGGACGCCGCCGAGACCGTAGTTCTCGGTCCACGAGTCGTTGAGCGGTGCCTTGTACTCCCAGCTACCGGCGGGGACGTTGAAGATGCCCTGCCAAACGCCATCTTCGGGATCGAAGGCCAAGTGGGTGGCGGCGCAATCGGGCTGCCAGTCACCGGGGCAGCCGAGCTCGTCCTGCAAGCTGCCGGCAACCGTGACCGAGCTCGGGTCGGGGGTGTCGGCGGCGTGGAGCGCACCGGGGGCAAAGAGGGACACGGCCAGAACCAGGCCGAGCCGTCCGAGACGTGAGAGTCGATTCGAGAACGAAGTTCGAGCGTACATGGAATCCTCCGGGGAGAGTGCCCGCGGCGGTTCGGAGCCACGACGGTGAAAAGCACAGCAGCCGCCGGTCGACGCACCGCGGACAGAACGTGATCAGGCTCGTTCCGAATTAGAGAGTATACCGACTACGGAAATTCTGAGACGCCTTCGTCTAGACCGTCACATTCCACCGGCGGCGGCGTTGAGCCCCAGGGGGCGGGGCTCACGCCGAGCTGCGAGCGAGACGCAGGCCCGGCCATCGGCGCGCGGTACACAGGTAGACGCCGGCCAGGACCAGGAGGCCACCGGCAAGCAGGCCGCCGCTCGGCACGTGGCCGAACCACAGCCACTCGAAGCACAGCGCGAGCGGCGGGTTCAGAAAGACGAAGGCGGCGGCGGTGCTCGCCGACAGGCGCTTCAGGGCGACGTACCACAGCCAGAAAGCGAGCACGGTGCAGGCGAGGGAGAGGAAGAGGGCGGCACCCCAACGCTGTGGCCCCCACACCGCGAGCCGGGCCTGGAGATCCGCGTCGAGGGCGAGCAGTGGCAGCGTCGGCAGCGAGCCGAGACCGAGGACGAGGAANNNNGAGTGCTCGGCGAGGAGGGGTTTGCCGAGCACCGTGTAGATCGCCCAGCAGATCGGCGCGCCGAGGAGCAGCAAGGCATCGAGCAGGTAGGCCGGCTCGACGCTCCGGCCGGCGCCGTGGACCACCACCCAGTAGATCCCGGTGAAGGCGAGGGCCAGCCCCAGGGCCTTCCGCCAGCTGGCGCGCTCCTGGCCCAACGCCACCGCCAATAGAAAGGTGAGCACCGGGTTGAGGACGATGATCAGCGCCCCGGTCCCCGCCGGCACCCGCTGGTGCCCCGCACCGAAGGCGAGGTTGTAGCCCCAGACGTTGCAGGCGGCGAGAACGACGAGGAGCCCGGCGCGCTCGCGGAGCAGACGTGCTGCGGCGCGTCGGGCCGCGGGCAGCAGGCCGAACCACAGCAGCGACCACAGGGCCACCGGCGCGAAGCGGACCTCGACGAATTGCAGCGGTGAGAGCCGCTCGGTAGCGGGCAGATCGTCACCCACCAGGAGGCGCGCGGCGATGAAGGAGTTCGACCAGATGAGGAAGACGAAGACGAGAAGCAGGAAGGCGGGCCAGCGACGCTCCGCAGCCGCCCCTGCCTCGCTCAACCGCGTTCCTCGGCACCGGCGCGGCGACGGTAGCGGCGAAAGCTGAGCGGCCAGCGGTGGCGCTCGTCGGCGGGCCAGGCCTCGTCCTCGACCAGCTGCCAGGCGCTCTCGTCCCACTCGGGAAAGACGGTGTCGCCGTCGACCTCGCCGTGCACCCAGGTCAAGTGCAGCTCGTCGGCCCGCGGCAGGACCCGCCGGTAGACCTCGGCGCCACCGGCCACATAGACCTCTTCGCCGGCGGCGAGCTCGAGGGCCCGGTCGAGAGTGGCGGCGACCTCGACCCCGGGCGGGCGGTACTCGGGATCGCGGGAAAGGACCACGGTGCGGCGTCCCGGCAGCGGCCGTCCGATGCTCTCGTAGGTCTTCCGACCCATCAGCAGGACATGCCCCATGGTCCGCGCCTTGAACCGCCGCAGGTCCTCGGGCAGCCGCCACGGCAGGTCCCCGTCCCGGCCGATGACGCCGTTGTCGGCGAGCGCGGCGATGACGTGGAGCCGTGGACGAGGCTCAGCGGGCGGCGAAGCGTCGGGACTCATACGGCGATGGGCGCGGGGATGTGCGGGTGCGGGTCGTAGCCCTCGAGCCGGAAGTCCTCGTAGCGGAAGCCGAGGATCGAATCGACGTCGCGTTCGAGATGCATCCGCGGCAACGGGCGCGGCTCGCGCCGGAGCTGCTCGCGCGCCTGCTCGAGGTGGTTCAGATAGAGGTGGACGTCGCCGAAGGTATGGACGAGATCACCAGGTTCGAGCCCCGTCGCCCGCGCCATCATCATCGTGAGGAGGGCGTAGGAGGCGATGTTGAAGGGCACGCCGAGGAACACGTCCGCCGAACGCTGGTACAGCTGGCAGGACAATTTCCCGTTGGCGACGTAGAACTGGAACAGGCAGTGACAGGGCGGCAGCGCCATCTTGTCGACTTCCGCCGGGTTCCATGCCGTCACGATCAGGCGCCGTGAATTGGGGTTATTGCGGATCTGCGCAACGACATCGGCAATCTGGTCGATCGCCCGTCCGTCCGGTGCCGGCCAGGAACGCCACTGATGCCCGTAGACCGGACCCAGATCGCCATTTTCGTCGGCCCATTCGTCCCATATGCGCACGCCGTTGTCGTTGAGATAGGCAATATTGGTGTCGCCGGCCAGGAACCACA
>JAGQSE010000063.1:6842-7078 GCA_020439725.1 Acidobacteriota bacterium | reverse complement strand
TTGGTGGCGCCGCCGCCGACGTCGAGGAAGTTGGCCGGCGAGCCGACTTCCAGCGAAATCACTTCCATGGTCGCCATGGCCAGACCGGCGCCGTTGACCATGCAACCGATGTTGCCGTCGAGCTTGATGTACGACAGCCCGAACTTCCCCGCCTCCACCTCGAAGGGGTTCTCCTCGTCGAGGTCGCGCATGGCGCGGACGTCGGCGTGGCGGAAGAGCGCGTTGTCGTCGAAGTT
>JAGQSE010000063.1:0-6823 GCA_020439725.1 Acidobacteriota bacterium | reverse complement strand
CGAAGTTCATCTTGGCGTCGAGGGCCAGGACGTCGCCTTCCGAGTTGATCATCAGCGGGTTGATCTCGGCGAGCGAGGCGTCGGTGTCGACGAAGGCCTTGGTCAGAGCGGTGATCAGCTTGACCGCTTGCGAGGCGGTGCGCCCTTCGAGCCCCAAGCCCTTGGCGACCCGGCGTGCCTGGAACGGCAGCAGCCCCAGGTGGGGGTCGAAGTGCTGGCGGACGATGGCGTCGGGATCGCGCTCGGCGACCTCTTCGATCTCCATGCCACCGGAGGCCGACGCCATGACCATGGGCGCCGCCGCGTCACGGTCGAGCAGGACCGCCAGGTAGAGCTCCTTGGCGATGCTCTGCTGCTCTTCGACCAGGATCTTGCGTACCTTCTGGCCCTCGGCACCGGTCTGCGGCGTGACCAGCTGCATACCGAGGATCTGCGACGCCCGCTCCTCGGCCTCGTCGGGGGAGCCGGCGAGCTTGACGCCGCCACCCTTGCCGCGGCCACCGGCGTGGATCTGGGCCTTGACGACACATTTGCCGCCCAGGTCCTGGCAGATCCGCCGGGCTTCCGCGGGGCTGTCGGTGACCTCGCCCCGGGGCGTCGCGACGCCGTAACGGCGCAGGATCTCCTTCGCCTGATATTCGTGGATCTTCAAGACATTCCTCCTTGGCTGACTTGGCTACCGGCCTGACGACCGGCTCGACTGCTGGCTTGAGGGACCGCTCGTGGATCGCCCGCTTTGAGATCGGCGGGAAGCGGCCGAAATCGAGGCTATCACAGCGCCAAAGGCCCGAGGCCAAGGCTTTCGCGGCGGTCGGGTGTCCTCGCCGGACACCACCGCCGACGACCCTCCGAGGGGCTCAGGGCATGCGCAGGACGAGGACCGTCTGATCGTCCGATGGCGGCGCTCCGGCGGTGAAGAGCGCCACGTCCGCCAGCACCCCGTCACGCAGGCCGGCGGCGGAGCGACCGGCGTGGGAGAGCAGGCTGCGCTCCAGCCGCTCGAAGCCGAAGACCTCGTCACCCCGCTCTAGCTGCGCCTCGACCAGGCCGTCGCTGAACAGGAAGAGGAAGTCCCCGGGGTCGAGCTCCACCGACCGGGCCTCGACCGCCAGCTGGGGCCGGACACCCAGGGGATAGGCCACCGACTCGAGGGGTTCGACCCGCGACGGCGAGACCCGGTAGGGGAAGAGGTGACCGGCGCTGGCGTACAGCACCTGCCGAGCCGGCGGGTCGACGAGGGCGTAGCACAGGGTCGCAAGCAGCCGCCGGCGGGCGCTCTGGTAGATCATGCGGTTGAGCGTCGAGAAAACCGAGGGGACCTGCGGATCGAAGGTCACCTGCACCGCCAGCGCCGACTTGGCCATGGACATGATCAGACCGCTCGACACGCCGTGGCCGGCGACGTCGCCCACCGCCACCGCCAGCCGGCCGTCGTCGAGGGCCAGGACGTCGTAGAAGTCGCCGCCCACCTCGGTGGCCGGGCGGTAGGCGTGGGCGATCTCGACACCGGCGAGGGACGACGGCAGGTCGGGCAGGATCGAGCTCTGGATGCCCCGCGCCGTCTCGAGCTCGATGCGCTGCCGCTCGCGCTCGGCGATGCGCCGGACATGGGGCGGCACGTCGTCGTAGCGATAGGTCACCTCCGCGCCGCCGGCCAGGTAGCGCAGGCCGACGAGGGCAGGCAGGGCAGCCAGCAGCAGCGGTATCGCTCCCTCGAGCTGGACTCCCAGGTTCGCCGAGGCGAGAAAGAGCAGACAGCAGGGCAACAGGCGGACGACCAACGAGGCCAGCAGCGAGGTCACCAGGTCGTAACGGAGAAAGAGCGCCACCAGCGCTGCGCTGGTGATGGTGTTGAGCGCGAAGCTCCACGACACCGGTGCCACCACCAGGGCGCCGCCTACGCACAGGGTCTCGACCGCCACCACCAGGAGGCCCCCCCGCCAGGCACCGAAGCGGCGGACCAGCGGCGGCAACAAGAAGAGCCGGGCGACGAGCTCGGTATAGAGCACCGCGCCGATGGTCAGCGCCGTCTGCGCCACCGCGAAGCTGGGGGCCGAGGCGAAGGCTTCGACCGTCCCGGTGAGGAGCATCCACAGCCCCGCGGGCCTGCCCAAAGCCACCACCGCGAGCAGCACTCCACCGAGGAGCACCCCCGCCAGAAGACCCCGCCAGGCGGACCGCGCCACTGTCGCGTTGGCCCAGCGCCCGCGGCGGAGGGCGTCGAAGGCGGCGAGCTTGTGGCCCCAGCGCTCACGGCAGAAGGACTCTCCCACCGACCAGGCGAGGAAGGTGACCAGCGCGATCGCCAGGATCTGGAAGATGAAGAACTGCGCGCCCCACACCCACGCCACCTGGCGGCGGCTGAACAACCCGAAGTCGAGATTCTCGGTGGCGGGCAGGGCGATCATGGTGAGGCCCAAGAGCCCCAGGCCGGCGCTCAGCGAGAAGATCTGGAGCCCGGCTCGTACCCCGATCTCGCCGGCGTGGTACCGCCGCATGAAGAAGGCGCCGATGAGCAGGAGAAAGGCATAGACCACGAGAGCGCCGAAGAGATGGACGAGGGTGAGCCGCTGGAGCTCGGACTGGATCGGCTGGACCTGGCGATCCTCGTACCAGGGGCCGTAGCCCACCAATCGATCCCCGGCCAGCCGGACCTTCATTCCCTGCTCGAAACCGGGGCCGAGGGGCTGGTCCTTGGCGCGGTAGGTGAAGGTCCACTCGGTGCGCCCCTGCTCTTCCTGGCTGCGCTGCTCGGGGGCTTCGAACCGCGACAGGACATAGCCGCGGTCCTCGAGGACGCGGTCCGCCACCGGCCAGAGATGGGTGGAATCGACTTCCTCCGCGGTCTCGTCGGCAGGCACCGCTCGCTCGAGGCTCAGCACCTTGCCCGCGAGATCGAGGACCGCGCGGTGGCTCCATTGGGACGGCGTGGCCCCGGGCGGGTAGACGGTGACGTTCCAGGTCAGTACCTGCCGCGAGAGCGAGGTGTCGGCGAGGGCGGCAGGATCGACGGTTCCCCGGCTGAGACTCTCCTCGAGCCTCCGCTCGAGCTTCGCATCGCCGTCGAGACGCAGGACGACGGTGGCCCGCGGGTCGATGGGGGCGAGCTCGGCGAGCCGCGCCAGGGCGACGCGTTCCGCCTGGGCGCGATCGACGGTCCAGGGTTTCGGCGCCAGCTCGTAGACCCGAGGAAAGGCCCAGAGCAAGAGCAGGATGCCGACCACGCCGGCGGCCAGCCACAGGATCGGCTCCCGCGTCTTCACGCCGAGGCCTCGGCGCGGATTCCGCCACCAGCGTTCAAGTCCATGGCTGGTGAGTACGTCGGGCCCACGGGCAGGTTTCCCGTGAACCCGACGATCCAGGCTCAGAGGTTGCTGACGATGGCCTCGGCGAAGCCCGAGGTCGGGAGCAGCGTCGCGCCCTCCATCTGCCGCTCGAGGTCGTAGGTCACCCGCTTCTGGCGAATGGTCTCGGCGAGGGCGTCTTCCACCGACTGCGCCGCCTTCTGCCAGCCGAGCCAGCGCAGCAGCATCACGCCCGAGAGGATCAGCGAGCCGGGGTTGACCTTGTCGAGGTTGGCGTACTTGGGCGCCGTGCCGTGGGTCGCCTCGAAGAGCGCCAGGCCGTCGCCCTCGTTGCTCCCCGGCGCCATGCCGAGACCGCCCACCTGGGCCGCCAGCGCGTCGGAGAGATAGTCGCCGTTCAGGTTGGTGGTTGCCAGCACCTCGTACTCGTCGGGCCGCAGCAGGACCTGCTGGAACATCGCGTCGGCGATGCGGTCCTTGATCACCACCCGGCCATCGGGCACCTTGCCCCCGTGGTCGTCCCACAACGCCTGCTCGGAGATCGTCTGGTCGCCGAACTCCTCCGCCGCCAGCTCGTAGCCCCAATCCTTGAAGGCACCCTCGGTGAACTTCATGATGTTGCCCTTGTGGACGATGGTGACGCTCTGACGCCCCTGCGCGATCGCGTACTCGATGGCCGCGCGCACCAGGCGCTCGGTGCCCTCGCGGGAGATCGGCTTGATGCCGATGCCCGAGCTCCCCGGGAACCGGATCTTCGCGAACCGGCTCGGGAAGTGCTCCTGCATGAGCGCCATGAACTTCTGGGCGTCCGCGCTCCCCTCCTCGAACTCGATGCCGGCGTAGATGTCCTCGGTGTTCTCGCGGAAGATCGCCATGTTCACCAGCTCGGGCCGCTTCACGGGGGACGGCACGTTCTGGAACCAGCGCACCGGACGCAGGCAGGTGTACAGGTCGAGCATCTGGCGCAGGGCCACGTTCAGGGAGCGGATGCCGCCGCCGATCGGAGTGGTCAGCGGGCCCTTGATGCCCACCAGATACTCACGGAACGCCTCCACCGTCTCGTCGGGGAGCCAGTTGCCGGTCTCCTTGAAGGCCTTCTCGCCCGCCAGCACCTCGTACCAGGCGATCTTCTTCTTGCCCCCGTAGGCCTTCTCCACCGCGGCGTCGAACACGCGCACCGACGCGCGCCAGATGTCGCGCCCGGTGCCGTCGCCCTCGATGAAGGGGATGACGGGGTGGTCACCCACCACGAGCTTGCCGTTGTCGATGTGGATCTTGTCGCCCGCGGGGGCCTTGCGCTCGGTCATGGAGCCCCCGGTAGCCCACCTCAAAGACCCTGTCCAGATGCTCCGCGGCCACTGTCCGCGGGTGACGCAGGCGCCCGGTCGACGCCCCGCGTCACGGCTGGCGTGAGGGGTCCTGCCTGCTGGTCCAGCCCCCCGTACCGGAGGGGTCGCGGGCCGCGCTGGGCCACTCCAGGTCACCGAAGACGTAGCTCCCGGATCCCAGGGTCACCACCTCGAGCGCGTGGCCCGACAGGCTGATGACCTCCATGTCCCGAAGGCCGACGCCCGCCGGATCCGGCAGCCCGTTCAGGTCGGCGAGGAGCACCTGCCGCGGGCCGAGGTCCGCCAGGAACCGGAAGTCCTCCCACCCGTCGAGGCTCTCACCGTCGGCCCACACCGCATGCACGCTCTGGTTCTCGGCCGAATAGGAGAGCAGCTCCGAGCCTGGCTGCCCGTCGAGGTTGGCGAGCAGAGCCTGTTGGCCGCCGCTGATGTTGCCGCCCCAGACATCGAGGGGCGGCGCCGCCATCTCCGCGCCGGCCTCCGCGATGGTGCCGAGGCCGGCCTCGAACACCACCGCTTGCAGGTTATCCTGCATACCGACGTGGCCGAGGACCACCCTCGCGCCGCTCGTGTCCTCGAGCGCCGCCGTCCCGGTGACCCGCTGGGGCTCGTCCACCTTCCAGGCCCGGTTCTCGATGAAGAGCCGCGCGCGGGCCAGGTCGCCCTCCTCGGCGCCGCCCTGTCTCGGCAACACCACGACCAGCTCTGCCGCCGGCGGGCTGCTGCTCACCACGGCCAGAGCCGGCGTCCAAAGCGACGGCAGCGCCCTGATGGGCGACAACCCGGCGCTCGAGGGCGTCAGGACGTGATCCAGCACGAAGGTGTGGCCCGAGTAGCCCGTCACCACGACGATGTCCCGCCCCGCGGAGGTCCGCAGCACCAGCGGAGGGTAGAGGTTCGAGCTGCCGTCATCACCCGGCGGAGGCGCCAGCCCCCCCAGCGAGAAGGGCTCGGGTTGCACGAGGCCGCTCAACGTGGGCCGAAACCGGAGGAGGGCGTAGTCGCGGCCCGTCCGGGCCACGACGAGCACCTCGGGCGCCCCATCGCCGTCGGTGTCGGCGAGCACGGGGTCAGAGAGCCCATCGACGACGATGGAGGAGTCGAGGGCCGGCCAGGTCTGAAGGTGCACCGCGGGCAGGAACGCTCCGACCTTGAGGTGAGCACCATCGGCGCACACCCCGGCGAAGTACACCACCCTGGTCCCGGCACCGGCCACCAACGCGCCATCGCGCAGCGCACACCAGGTGGGATCGCGCATGGGGAACCGCGCCGGTTCGGCGTCCTCGACCTGGGCGGGGTCGAGGGTACAGCCATCGGGGCCAGCGACGTAGGTGACCCGCGACAGCTGCGCGCCGACGCTCACGAGGAGGCGCTGCGGGCTCATGGCCGCGACCCGCGCGTCGGTGCCCGGGTTGGGGAGCACCACGACAGCAGAGCCACCCTCCTGGGTGCCGGCGTCCAGGTCTTGGCGGCAAGAGAAGCGCGGTCTGGTACGACCCAAGAGCGCCAGCCTGACCTCTCGGCGCTCACCTGCCTGCGGTGGCAAGCGAACCTGCGCAACGGTGGCGGTGACGCTGACGTCCCTCTGTTGCCCGTCCCGCACCATCGCCCGCATCCCGTCCAGCTGCACCAACGCCTCGGTGTCCGGGGCACCGTAGAGGACGAAGGAGAGCTCACGATCGGTGTCCCACCGACCCGAGCCCGCCTCGAACGGGCAGGCGCCGCCCGCGCCGACGGAGGTGAGGCGGCAGTCGACCTTCTTCACCTCGTCCCGCTCCACCACGACGGTGATGGCGTCGAGCTCCCCTTCTTCGACCGTGACCACCACCTCCAGGGCCGCGGGCGCGCTGCACCCGGCGAGCCCCAGCGCGAGCAACCACCACGCCCCCCTCACAGCTCCACCCTCCCCACCGTGCCGTCCGCGTTGGGCAAGCGAGGTTGCGAGACCACCACCGCGGTCCCGACCGCGCCCGCCGCCACCACGCCGGCCACCACCCAGATCCACCACGGGATCCCGCCGCCGCCCTCCTCCGCTGGCGGCGGCGCCACCACCACCAGCTCGGGGGCGGGGCGCCCGGAGAGCAGGATCTGGGACGAGAAGGGCACCACCACCCGCCCCGCTTCATCGAGGGCCTCACCCGAGAGCGAGAGGGTCTCGGCCCGCACACC
>JAGQSE010000062.1:670-8965 GCA_020439725.1 Acidobacteriota bacterium | reverse complement strand
GCATCCAATGCTTGGTGCGCCGCCCTTTGAGCATCCAGCGGGCGATGGGACCGGCGTGGGTTCCCACCTGGTCGATATAGGGCGTCCGGATCACCGACACCGGCACGCCGGTGATGCGCTCGGTCAAGACGATGTCGTCCTCGTCGGCGTCGACCACCGCCTGTTTGTAGCTGTCGTGGGCGGTGCACTCCTCGGTGGCGATGAAGCGCGTCCCCATCTGTACGCCCGCATAGCCCAGCCGGAGCGCCTCGACGAAGGCTGTCTCGTCGCCGATGCCGCCGGCACAGATCACCGGCAGCCCGGTGCCCGCGAGGTCCTCGAGCAGCTCTCCGGTGCCGCGGTCCCCGGCGTGGCCGCCGGCCCGGTCGTTGACCGCGATGAGCCCGTCGACCCCCGCCTCGATGCCCTTTTCGGCCCACTTGCGGTTGGTCACGTCGTGATAGACGAAGCCGCCGGCGGCGTGGGCCTTCTCGACCACCCAGGACGGATTGCCCAGCGAGGTGACGAAGAAACGGATCCCCGCGGCGATGGCCTGGTCGGTGTAGGCTTCCATGCGTTCCCGATAGACCTTGGAGGACTTCTCGACGATGACGTTCATGCCCACCGGCTTGTCGGTGAGCGAGCGGATGAGCTCGAGGCCGGCGCCGAACTCGTGGTCGTGGACATAGACCAGCGACAGGGGCTGGATGACGCCGATGCCACCGGCAGCGGAGACCGCGGCGACCAGCTCGGGGTTCGAGCACGGGTACATGGCGCCGCAGATCAACGGCACCTCGATACCCAGCTGGCGGGTGAGCGGCGTGTCGAGCAAGGACATGCGGCGGCCTCCGAGAGTCGTACGGTGGAACGGTAGCGCAAGCTACCATAGCGGTGGGTTCCGGGCGTCTCGTTGAACCGCCGGATGGCGCAAGGCCGTACCTCTGGCGTCGAAACGATGGGCGCCGTCCGGTGCCCCAACCCGAGGAGAACGACATCATGCCTACGCGATCGATGACCCGGAGCACGACCTTGCGCGCCGCCCTCGCGGCCTTCGCCTTCATCACCCTCGCCTTGCTTTCCGCCCTGCCCGCCTCCGCCACCGACCCGATCAACCAGACCACCTTCGGCGGCGTCGCCATCGATGGCTACGACCCCGTCGCCTACTTCACCGACGGCAAGCCGGTGGAGGGCGACAAGGCCTACAGCTACGAGTGGATGGGAGCCACCTGGCGTTTCGCCAGCCAGGAGCACAAGGACCTCTTCGCCGCCGACCCCGAAAAGTACGCCCCGCAATACGGCGGCTACTGCGCCTACGCCGTGAGCCAGGGCAAGACCGCGGGTATCGACCCGGACGCCTGGAAGATCGTCGACGGCAAGCTCTACCTCAACTACAACAAGAAGATCCAGAAGACCTGGGAGAGCGATCAGGCGAGCTACATCAAGGCCGCCAACAAGAACTGGCCCGAGATCGTCGGGCATTGAAGCCCGCGCTCGAACCCCCGAGGAGCTGCTGATGAGCGAGCTGAGCAAGAGCCAGAAGATCGTGTCGTGGATCGCCCGGCTCGTCGCCGCGGTGATCCTTCTGCAAACCCTTTTCTTCAAGTTCACCGGCGCGCCGGAGAGCATCTACATCTTCCAGAAGCTCGGGGCGGAGCCCTGGGGACGGCTGGGTACCGGTAGCCTCGAGCTGGTGACCAGCATTCTCCTCCTGATCCCGGCGACGGCCGCCCTCGGGGGGCTCCTCGCCGTCGGGGTGATGGCGGGCGCGATCATGAGCCACCTGACGATCCTCGGCATCGAGGTCCAGGGGGACGGCGGCCTGCTCTTCACGCTGGCGTTGGTGGTCTTCGTCTGCGGCCTGGTCGTGCTGTGGATCCACCGCCGCGAGCTGCCGGTGGTGGGCTCTCGCTTCAGCGGCTGATTCGTCGCTGGGAGGCCCGTCGCTGGAAGAGCCAGGGCCCGCTCGGCTCGGTGATCAGAACCGGTGCCGAGGTCGTGGGCAGGGCGCGCTCGAGCCCGCCCGGCGGCAGCAGCTCGGGGCCGCGGACTTCTTCCGCGAGGTCTTTGCCGAGGTAGGTCGAGAGCAGGAGCTCGTCGACGGCGACCGGTGGCTCGTAGAGTTGCCGGGCCGTCGACGGCCCCGCCTCGATGCTGATCCGTCCCGTCTTCTCTCCCCGCAACTTCCCCCGCAACCAGTCGACGGCCGCCCGCGGCGTCGAGTCTTCCTCCGCGGCGATCTCGATCCCTCGCTGCTTCGCTTCGTCCCTCAATTCCGCTTCGCCATCGAAGTCGGTGAAGACCACCGTCGGTCCTGCGAAGAGCGGGTGCCCCAGGTCGAGCCCCCGGCCCGAGGTCAGGACCAGGAAGAGCGGAACCTCGTCCGAGGTCCAGCGCTTCCGCCACGCGGTGAGGGCGTCTCGTACCGGCGGTGGGCTGAGCAGACCGTGGCGGAGCTGTGGCTCGGCGCGGAGGGTCGCGCCGGTGGTGACGACGGCGCCGGCGGCGGAGCGCGAGAGGTCGAGGACGAAGCGGTCCCAGGCGCTTCTCGGGGTGCGGTCGTTGATCGCCAGGGTCAACCGTTTACCGCCGGGCGACAGCCATTGGGCGGTGACGTGGGCGACGGTGGGGCGGAGCAGCTCGGCGGCGGGGACGCCGTAGAGCGCCTCCACAACCGCGTCGACGGCCGCGGGCGAATCGATCTCGTCGAGACCAGGGCCGCGGTAGGGGAGCGTGTGATCGAGACGGTGGTTCATGGTTCCGGCTCCGAGCCGTCAGACTAGCAGCAGGGCCCCAACTCGCGGGCCAGAATCGCTCGGCGCCACCCCATATACTGTCGGCCCATGGCGCCGCGCATCGACAGCGACTCCCTGACGCTCGATCTGGCGGTCCACGACCTCCTCGAGGTGCGGCTCCTGCGCAGCCTCGGTTTCGCCCAGCGGGGCGGCTATGAGCGCCTGTGGCTCGGGCAGGCGATCCACTCCAAGTACCAGGAGCAGGCCCTCGAAGCCGATCCCTCCTACCGCCGCGAGGTGGTGGTCGAGCGGATCTTCGAGCATCGTGGCTGGCGCGTCCGGGTCAGCGGCCGGGCCGACGGGCTACGTCGTGATCCCGACGGGGTGCTGGTGGTCGAGGAGATCAAGTCGGTGCGCCGTGGCGGCCAGCTCTCCGCCGCGGCCCGCGAGCTCTACGAACGGCAGGCGCTGCTCTACGCCTGGATCCTCCAAGGCGAGGCGGACGACGACGAAGAGGCGGAGCCGGTGCGCGCCGAGCTGGTGCTGATCGAGATCGGCACCGACCATGTCGAGCGTCTCGAGGTCCACGCCGATCCGCGGGGGCTCGAGGCGTCGATCCGCCGCCGGGTCAACGAGCTGCTGGCGGCCCTCGAACGCGAGCGGGCGGCGCGCGAAGGCCGGACCGTCGCGGCGGCGGAGATGGACTTTCCCTTCCCCGACCTCCGTCCCGGTCAGGAGGAGATCCTCGCCGCCGTCGGCGCCGCGGTCGAGGGTGGCGAGCACCTGCTGCTCGAGGCCGCAACGGGGATCGGCAAAACCGTGGCGACGCTATATCCAGCACTGCGCTACTGCCTCGAGCACGACAAACGGCTCTATGTCCTCACCGCCAAGAACACCCAGCAGGAGATGGTCACCACCGTCCTCCGGATGCTCAACCAGCACGGTGCTTTCCACTCGCTGCGCATGCGCGCCAAGGCGCGGATGTGCGCCAACGACCAGATCCTGTGTCACGAGGAGTACTGCCCCTACGCCCGCGACTACTACCTCAAGCTGCAGAGCTCGGGGGTGGTTCGTGGGCTCCTCGACGCCGGGACCACCCTCGAGCCCGAGGCGGTGTACGAGGCGGCGCGGGGCGCCGAAGTCTGTCCCTTCGAGGTCAGCCTCGAGCTCGGTGAGCAGGTCCAGGTCACGGTCTGTGACTACAACTACGCCTTCGACCCCTATGTCTCGCTGTCGGCCTTTGGCGGCGACGCGGATCTCGGCGATGCGGTGCTGGTGATCGACGAGATCCACAACCTGGTCGGTCGCGGTCGTGGCTACTACAGCCCCGAGCTCGGCGCCGAGCCGGCGCGGCGGGCGGCGGAGGCGATGCGCGCCGGTGGTGAGGCGATTCATTTCCAGATCGAAGCCCTGTGTCTCAAGCTGGCCTCGCTCATCGAAGGCTCGGTGGCCGAGGTCCTCGAGCTCGGTGCGCCTCAGCTCACCGCGGTCGAGGCGCCGCTGCCCGAGGACCGGCTGTGGTCGCTCCGCCCGGCCTTCGACGCGGCCTTCGTCGACTATCTCGAGTATCAGCGAGACACGCGGAGCTTTCGCGCCGAGGACCCCTTCGTCCAGCTCTACTTCGACTTCCTGCGCTTCCTGAACGGCCTGGTGGTGTCGGACCAGGCGTTTAGCCATTGCGTCGAGCGGCGCTTCGACGGTTCGTGGCTGCGGATCCTGTGCAAGGACCCGAGCCGCTTCCTCGGGCAGGTGATCCACCGCTGTCACTCGGTCATCGGGTTGTCGGCGACTCTCTCTCCGCCCGAGTTCTACCGTGATCTGCTGGGCTTCGAGGCTTCCCGGACCACCTCGGTGTCGATTCCCAACCCCTTCCCGGCGGAGCGCCGGCGGGTGGTCATCGACGCCGCCGTGGGCACGACGTGGAAGGAGCGGCCAAACAATTACCAGCCCATCGCCACGCGTCTCGGCGCCTTCGCCGACTCGATTCCCGGCAACTGTCTGGCGCTCTTCCCGAGCTATGACTTCCTGGCGCGGGTGGCGTCGCTGCTACCGACCCTGGACAAGCGGGTGTTGGTCCAGCAGCGGGTCTCCGGCGATCGCGAACGCGAAGAGATCCTCGACACCCTGCGCCGCGCCTTTCTCGGCGACGTCTTGCTCCTGGCGGTGGCCGGCGGGGTCTTCGCCGAGGGCGTCGACTACCCCGGGGACATGTTGCGCGCGGTGGCGGTGGTGGGGCCGTGCCTGCCGGCCCTGAACCTCGAGCAGCAGCTGCTCCGCGAGTACTATGACGAGCGCTTCGAGAAGGGCTTCGAGTACGCCTTCGTCGTTCCCGGCATGACCCGTGTCGTCCAGGCTGCCGGCCGGCTGATTCGCTCGCCCCGGGACAGCGGCGTCATCGCTCTCTTCGACCGCCGCTTCCTGCACAAGCCCTATCGCTCGCACCTGCCTCCGGACTGGCTGCCCGAAAAAGGCGTCCGCGGCCTCGTCGCCGAGCCCTCGTCGGCGGCGCGGGAGTTCTTCACCTCGCCGATGGCGACGGCGGTGGAGGCGGATCCCGCATAGCGACCCGAGCCGCCCTTCTGGCCGAGGTACGGAGCCACGGGTCGACGAGGAGAAACCTTGGCGGGGAGCCTGCGTACCAAGAAGCTCAGGAGTTCGAGAGTCTGGAGCGATCCGGGACCCTCCTCTCCTACCTCCTCGAACACGCCCCGCTCCCGCGGGGTCTTTTTTTGCCGTGAGAGCGGAAGACCGCGAGGTTCCCGGACAGCGGCAGGCTTCCGGGAACCTCCGGGCCGGCGATCAGCCCTCGGTGTCGGCGGTGGGGCCGTAGATCGAGGGCAGCGGGATGTCGAGCAGACGGAGGTAGACGCTCAGCTGGCCACGGTGATGGATCAGGTGGTTGAGCACCCAGACCCGCAGGACCGCCATGCGCGGCATGGTGAACAAGGTCTCGCCGGCGTTCTTGAGACTCCAGCCGACGCCCAGGTCCTCGTTCGACGCCTTGCCCAGCGCGTCGATGGCGCCACGGACGTTGGCGTCGAAGCCATCGAGAACAGCGGTCATGGACTCGAACTCGGGGGGCTTGAAGCCGCCGCCGCCGGGAGGCGCCAGATCGAGCTCGGTGCCCGCGAGGGTGGAGGTGGTCCAGCCGGGGATGTTCGACAGGTGGAGCGCCAGATCACCCAGGCTGAAGGACTTGGCGTGGGGCTTCCATCCAGCCTGGTCCTCGGGGCAGAGCTCGAGCAGCTTGCGGGTCGTGGCGGCTTCGCTCTCGAGCTCGGAAAGAAGGCCTTGGGCTAGTTGCATGGTGCATCTCCTTTGATCGTGTCTCGTCCACCGGCGAGTCTAGCGGTTCGAATGTCGCAATCCCATGGACGACCTGCAACGGTCCACCGTAGGAAGGATTGAGCAAGGCAAGACAACAGTCTCCTCGCTTCTCCTCCTTGCAGCCCCGCCCCCCGGCGGGGCTTTCTTTTGGTCTTGTCCTCCGAGATAAGCCGTTTCTTGTCGGGTGGAACGGCGCACCCAGCCCGGTCCGGATGCCGCTACGCGTGGGGATGGACAATCCGATCTAACGACAAGTGCGTATGTTTACATGCTGGTTGAAGTCAACGGCTCAACCGGCGTTTTTCCTGTGAGCTCCATCGGGACTGGTGGAGCTCATTTTTCTGTCATCGGCCGTTTCCGACGAGGCCTGGACTCCCGACCCGGCCCGAGCGTAGAAACGATTGAAGGACGACATCGGTCGTTCCCGTCCGCCTTCTTCACCGCCCCGTCTCCCCGACGGGGCGCCCCCCCTTCTTCTCGTACAGTCTCAGAGGTCGATCCGGAGCAACGGCAGGCGCCGTCCGGCGATGCTGCCCGAGGGCCGCGAGCCGCAGGGTGTACAACCCATGCGCAGGTAGAAGGGTGCAGCGTAGGGGTCCGCCTGGACCTCGAGAGTGCGGAAGCCACGCCGCGTCGCTTCGCCGAGCGCATGCTCCATGAGCTTTCGTCCGATTCCCTGGCCGTGACAGCGTGGCTCGACATAGAGCATGCCGAGCTCGACGACGCCCTGCTCCTCGTGAGGCTCGAGGGTGTAGAAGCCCGCGAGCTCCGCGGAGTCCTCGACGACGAAGGTCGGATGCTGCTCGAGCGTTTCCGGGGTCAGCGTGAGCTCCTCCCGGCAGGCCTCGAGAAAGACCTCGTCATAGCCCCAGCTACCCTTCGAGCGCAGCGCCAGCTCACTGAGCGCTTTCGTCTCGTCGGGGCGCGCTGGGCGGGGATTTGGCGGTTTTGGATTGGGGTTCATACGTGGGCCTCGGTTGTAGTGTCGTAGACTGATATCATGAAGCTGTCCTCGGGACCTCGGAAAACCCTGCTGGCGATCTTCGAGGACCCCGTCCGATCCAACGTGCCATGGAATGGTGTCGAGAAGCTATTCCTGGCCTTGGGTGCAGAGGTCTCCGAGGGTCGCGGATCTCGAGTTCGGGTGGCGCTGGCGGGCGTTCGGGCGATCTTCCATCGACCTCATCCACAAAGGGAGACCGACCGGGGTGCCCTGAGATCCGTGAGACGGTTCCTGATCGCAGCTCGAGCCACCCCGGAGGACCTCGATGCTTGAGTACAAGGGCTACAAAGGACACGTCGAGCTCGACCCGGAAGTCGGGATTTTCCACGGGGAAGTCATCGATACCCGGGACGTGATCACCTTCCAGGGGAGGAGCGTCGAGGAGATCGAGGCAGCCTTCCGCGAGTCGATCGACGACTACCTCGAGTTCTGCGCCGAGCGCGGTGAGCGGCCCGACAAGCCCTTCTCGGGGCGCCTGATGCTGCGCCTCTCCCCAAATCTTCACCGGGATCTTTACAGCGCTGCCCGGCAAGCGGGCAAGAGCCTCAACCAGCTCATCGCCGAGCGTCTGCAACGCTCTCTCTAAAGACGTTCCGGCTCCGTTTGGTCACCCGAGCCCCACAGCCTCGGCGTCGCGATCACTGAGCCAGCCGCCGTCCGCACGCTGCTGGACGGTCTCGTCGCGGCGCCAGGAGCGTTCGCAGCGGGGTTGGTCGCGCAGATCGTGGATCACGATCGTGCTCTCCGTCGGATCGAGATGCACCCGCGACACTCCGAAGAGGTCGGGGAGCTCGGCGAGGAAGGGGGCCAAAGATCCGTCGCCGTCGGGGACGGTGACGCCGGCGTCGAGGGGGTTCTCGATGCCGCGCTCCTTGGCCTCCTCGAGGGCCTTGGCGACGCTCTCACGGAGCAGCAGCAGGGCATCCCAGCCGGCATCGGCGTCGGCCGAGACCTCGGGGAAGGTCGTTCGGTGGACCGATGCGTCATCGCCGTGGAGGGCCCGCCAGGCCTCGTCGGCGGTGTGCGGCAGGATCGGTGCGAGGAGGCCGATGATCACCTCGGAGATCGTCCACAGCGCGCGTTGGGTCGAGCGCCGGCGTGGTGAGTCCGCACGGTCGCAGTAGAGGCGATCCTTGACCGCGTGCAGGTAGGTGGCCGACAGCGTGTCGTTGCAAAAATCGAACAGCAGAAGGTGGGCCTGGCGGAACTGGTAGCCGTCGTAGGCCGCCAGCACCTTGCGCCGGAGGTCGGCGG